>CAZODB010000179.1:0-4617 GCA_964578425.1 uncultured Herbinix sp. | reverse complement strand
ATGAGGATGGTACCTTGACCGCAAACAAATCAGGCTCAACCACAATTACCGCTACAGTAAGACGAGGTCTTATTACTACCCCACTAATCTGCGAGGTTACTACTGGACCTCCTGCCTTTAGTGTTAAATTGACACGCTCTAGGATTATATTAGAGGTAGAACAAAGCATACAATTAGAGGCATTAGTCAAACCGATAAACACAGTGGAGCTAGTTAAGTTCTATAGCCCACAGTCCGAGATAGCTGCAGTTACCCCAGGTGGCCGTGTAAAGGCCATAAAACCTGGTGTGTCTATTGTAGAAGCCAAGATCGATGCGACTAATCCTGATGGCAATCAAAAGGTTTCACTTTGCAGTGTCATTATAGCTAAACCCGAGGATGTAACCCCATTATATGATTATTTTGCTCTTCGCCCTGAATTAAAGATTATACCAGAGACTGATTTATCTAATGCTTTATCCGAGATAATAAATGAATATTATCTTGAAAAGGTTATAGTAAATAATCCAACCTCAGCATCAGCCTCACCTGGAGTGCAGAAGACTCAAAACGATACACAAACGGATACATCTGATACTACAAATACTCAGAAAGAGCTTTCATTAATAGAAACGCTCGATAAGCAGTTGAATTTGAAGTTTAATTTAATTGAATTAAAGCAGAAGTATGACGAAAGATACCAAAGGTTAACTGTAACACAGCCATGATAAAAGTATAAGAATAGAAAAGCCCGTTAAAACAACGGGCTTTTCTATTCAATATAATATATGTTTACTTAAGGAGGTACACAATCATGAACTTTAGATTTGCACACAATAATTTTAACGTTCTGGATCTTGATAAATCTCTAGCCTTTTATGAAAAGGCACTGGGCCTGAAGGAGTCTCGTCGTAAGCAATCCGATTCAGGAGATTTTATTCTGGCCTTTCTAAGTGATGGCATCTCAGATTATCAGTTAGAATTAACATGGTTAAGAGATTGGGACAAGCCATATAATCTCGGCGACAATGAATTCCATCTGGCCTTTATTACAGACGATTATGATAATTCATATAAAAAGCATAAAGAAATGGGATGTATTTGTTATGAGAATCCAGGAATGGGCATCTATTTTATTAGTGATCCCGATGGCTATTGGATTGAAATAATACCAGAGAGATAATACCAGGGAGATAATTCAAGTGTTCACCAGCCCAGTCTACTTGATAATTCGTATCAAGCAAAAACCTAATTTATAATAATAAAAATGGCAACCGTTCTTATAGAGGTTGCCATTTTTCTGCGCTTTTAAGCGCTACCTGGTACCAAATAAATAATATATCATATTCTATTATTGAGTGAATTTATGAGGTTGATTATGAATAAAACTAAATCTATAAAACCTTCTATTCAAAATGATAAAGGTATAAGAGTTTATCCAACAGAGCTTGGAGCTCAGTCCTTTGGAAGAATACAGATACACTGCCTTACACCAAATTTGGCACCGGTGGAGGGGGCAACTGTCAGGATTTCTTCACCAGCACAGCCAACACAGGTTTTAGAAGAAATGACAACTGATGAGTCGGGGCTTACCCCTGAAATAGAGCTGCCTACTCCATCGATTGATTATAGCCTGGATCCTTCATCAATAGTACAGCCCTATTCAGAATATAATATCTTTTGTATGGAACCAAATTATTCTTCAGTAAGCATTTCAAATATGCAGGTCTTAGCTGATGTTACCGCCATTCAGGATGCGACCATGCAGAAGACCGATTCCGACACAGCAGGTTCTTTATATGTTATTGGACCCCATACATTGTGGGGAGATTTTCCTCCAAAAATTGCAGAGCCCGAAATAGTCCCGGCTGCCGAAACAGGCGAAATAGTATTAAGCCGGGTAGTTATCCCTGAGTTTGTCATAGTCCATGATGGACCCCCTACAGATACCTTGGCAGTTAACCACTATGTACGTTTCAAGGATTATATTAAGAATGTGGCTTCAAGCGAAATATATGCCACTTGGCCTGAAGCAACTATTCAAGCAAATGTACTGGCTATTCTATCATTTACACTAAATAGAGTGTTTACTGAATGGTATCGTAACCAAGGCTTTAACTTTACTGTTACCTCTTCTACAGCTTTTGACCATAAGTGGATTCCCGGACGAAATATATTTGATAGCATAAGCATTATTGTGGATTCCCTATTCATAAATTATCTTTCAAGACCTGGCGTAAGGCAACCCATTCTAACCCAGTATTGTGATGGTAATAGAGTTCAATGTCCTAATTGGATGACACAATGGGGTTCAAAGGATTTAGGCGACCAGGGGTATGATGCAATAAGTATTCTGAGAAACTTTTATGGAAATTCAATCTTTATAAATACCGCCCCTCAGGTCTCAGGTGTTCCTGCATCCTGGCCGGGTCAGAACCTGAATATTGGGGCAAGCGGGGGTAATGTAAGAATGATTCAGGAACAGCTAAATGCCATCGGTGATGCCTATAGCCAAATCCCAAAAGTTGCCGTAACAGGTCAATACAATGAACAGACCGCAGAAGCCGTTAGAGCCTTTCAAAGGATATTTAACATGCCAATAACCGGAATAGTAGATCTTCCTACCTGGTATAGAATATCAGGTATATATGTAGCGGTTACAAGAATAGCCGAGGGCTAGATAGCCCGCTTACCCCTCTAAGGCCATTTTTTTAACCACTCCAAAAGCATGTCTTACTGTAGGAATCATAAGGATTAATATGGTAAGTACGGCCTCGGGGACAATATAGGATGCATTATATGACAATGAATATACAAGAACATTTTTTCCACCAGCGTATTCATGAAAATAAATAACCCCTGTTAATACATGGCAGATATATCTTCCTGCAACACCCAAAAGGTACCCCTTGATAATTCCATACTTCGATTTAGTGAATACCCCGGCTAACCCTAGACATCCGAAGGCTATGGGATAATCAAGAAGTGGCTGTACTAGGGTTATAGCATAAGGCTTTAGGATAAAATCCAAAATACCATAAGCCACACCAGTTATAACACCCACCTTTGCGCCATATAGATAACCTATAAAGCAGATAAAAAACATCCTAAATAGTGTTATGGAGCCACCAAAGGGCAATTCATATACCGTAAATATTGAAGTAATAACTGCCAGTGTCATAGCAACAGCTGAAAAGGACAACTGTTTAGCACTAAGCTTTTTCTTGCCACCTCCTAACGAAAGTATACCGATAAAAAGCAGAGCAATAATAACTAATAATGCTATAATCCCTGCCGTGCTAGGATAAAAACTTCCACCTTCCACATCTGTTACAATAAATAAATCAAATAAGCTTTTAAACATAAAAAGACCTCCTTAGATTTGCTTAGGAGGGGACACTTGATTGCTTCCTTACGCCGGTATTACCCGGATCAAGTATTGAGGGTCAGTATGTATAAGACAAGTTGTACATTGTAGAATGTAATACAATTTGAACTATGCATACCTCTCAGCATGTGCTCCCCTAGCTAAATTCCATATATTAATTTCTACTATATAATATACAAACTTCTACTACTTGTCAATAAGGCAATGATATTTTTCTCACAATCGTTTTTCCAACTTTTTTCCCTCTAACTTTTTTTCTCACTATAGATGGTTATGAAGTCGATGATGAAGTCGCTAGAAAAAGCAAATAACTTATATTAGCAAGAACATGGGGCGCTTCTCGCGAGAAGCGCCCCATGTCATTTAGTCTTTATTTACATCATTCCCATTCCACCGCCGCCGCCTACAGGCATTGCAGGTTCGTCAGACTTAATGTTTGCAACTACTGATTCGGTAGTTAATAATGTGGAAGCTATACTTGTAGCATTTTGCAGGGCACTCCTAGCAACCTTTGTAGGATCTAAGATACCTGCAATAACCATATCCACGTACTTTTCATTTAGTACATCATAACCGATTCCGGCTTTGCTATCCTTGACCTTACTGACTACTACAGAGCCCTCAAGACCTGCATTTTTTACTATGCAGTACAGAGGAGCTTCGAGAGCCTTAAGGATTATGTTGGCACCGGTCTTTTCATCACCCTCTAAGTCGGCAGCTAATTTAGCAACCTCCTTAGCTGCATGGATAAATACTGATCCACCACCTGCAACTATACCTTCCTCAACTGCTGCTCTTGTTGCTGCCAAAGCATCCTCCATACGATGCTTACTTTCCTTCATTTCTGTTTCGGTTGCAGCCCCAACCTTAATTACCGCAACACCGCCTGAAAGCTTAGCAAGTCTTTCCTGTAGCTTCTCTCTATCAAATTCAGATGTAGTCTCCTCGATCTGAGCCTTTATCTGATTAATTCTAGCTTCTATTTCAGCCTTTTCACCTTCGCCATCAACAATAATTGTGTTTTCCTTCTGAACCTTAACGGATTTTGCACGGCCAAGCTGCTCCATGGTCGTCTCCTTGAGATCAAGTCCAAGCTCATCAGTAATCACTGTACCACCAGTAAGTATGGCGATATCCTGAAGCATAGCCTTTCTTCTATCGCCATATCCGGGAGCCTTAACAGCAACACAGGTAAATGTTCCTCTTAATTTATTAAGAACGATAGTAGTGAGAGCTTCTCCCTCTACATC
>CAZODB010000178.1:1870-4703 GCA_964578425.1 uncultured Herbinix sp. | reverse complement strand
GCTGATGGTCAATTTGTTCTTGCCGGTAACATTCTTTATAGACAGCGTGGAACAAGGATCCATCCGGGAGTTAATGTTGGACGCGGTGGCGACGATACATTATTTGCATTGATAGACGGAGTTGTTCGTTTCGAAAGAAAAGGCAAGGATAAGAAGCAGGCTTGTGTATATCCTGTGGAAAGCAAATAAGAATGATACATGTGATTATAACCCCAAATTCCTAAGTATAATGAATTTGGGGTTGTTTTATGTATTTTATTGTTTTTAAGTTAAAATATGATTATAATGAAGATTAGAGTATATGGCAATAATAGAAATGATTAGTTGAATTATTTTATAAGTTACAGGTTTTGAATTTTTATTGTTTATTATGATTCTTTTTGATTGCAGATTATGCGGAGGTAATTATGTTTGCAGATAGAGCAGAGATTTATATAAGGTCCGGTAAAGGCGGAGACGGTCATGTGAGTTTTCGTAGGGAAAAATATGTACCGGCTGGTGGTCCCGATGGAGGCGACGGAGGTAGGGGCGGAGACTTGATATTTGAGGTGGATGAAGGTCTTAACACCCTAGCTAATTTTCGTTATATTAGAAAATATGCTGCTGAGGATGGTGAAAGTGGCAGCAAAAAGCGTTGCTCTGGTAAGGATGGCAAGGATCTTGTGCTCAAGGTTCCTCCGGGTACCGTGATTATTGAGAATGAATCAGGTAAGATAGTTGCAGATATGTCAGGTGATAACCGTAGGGAATTAATACTTAGAGGTGGACGTGGCGGTAAGGGTAATCAGCATTATGCCACTTCTACTATGCAAGCACCAAAATATGCTCAGCCCGGACAGTATGCAATGGAGATGACTGTACGTTTGGAGCTTAAGGTGATTGCTGATGTAGGACTTGTGGGATTTCCCAATGTCGGTAAATCCACACTCTTATCAAGAGTGACAAATGCCAGACCTAAGATTGGTAATTATCATTTTACCACTACAAGTCCAAATCTGGGAGTGGTGGACTTAGAGGAAGGTGGCGGCTTTGTTATTGCGGATATTCCTGGATTAATTGAAGGAGCTTCGGAGGGGTTAGGTCTAGGACATCAATTTTTAAGGCATATTGAGCGTACTAAGTTGATAATTCATTTAGTTGACGCTGCATCCACTGAGGGAAGGGATCCTATAGAGGATATTAGAATGATTAATGCTGAGCTCACCTCATATAATCCCCAGCTGGCTAAGCTTCCACAGGTAATTGCTGCAAATAAGGTTGATGTATTATATGGTGATGATGAGCAAGAGGTTATCGAGAAGCTTAAGAATACATTTGAATCTGATGGTTTAAAGGTATTTCCTATATCAGCAGTAAGCGGTAAGGGAATCAAGGAGCTTTTGTATCATGTCAAAGGAATTCTTGATCAGATGGATAAGACTCCGGTTGTGTTTGAGAGGGAGTTCTTTCCTGAAAATATTAAGATAACCGATGAGCCATTTGAGGTATGGAAGAAAGAAGATGGTCTGTATGTGGTTGAAGGACCTAGAATTGAACGTATGCTTGGCTACACGAATCTTGAGTCTGAAAAGGGATTCGTATTCTTCCAGGACTTTATGAGGGACAATGGAATACTTGAACAGCTTGAGAAGCAGGGCATTCAAGAGGGTGATACAGTAAGAATGTATGGACTTCAGTTCGATTATTATAAATAATAGAGTTATTATAGACGAGGTAAATAAGAAAATGATTTTCAGAAGGGAGAGTTGTGATGACAACAAAGCAAAGAGCTTATCTAAAAAGCTTGGCTATGACCTTGGATCCGATATATCAAATCGGAAAATCAGCTCTGACTCCAGAGATAACAGAGGGAGTGGCAGAGGTCTTAGAAGCTAGAGAATTAATTAAAATTAATGTACTAAAAAATTGCTTAGAGGATATTAATGAAATTGCACATACTCTTGCCGAGAGGACACGTTCAGAGGTGGTTCAGGTTATTGGCAGGAAGATTGTATTATATAGGGAATCAAAGGATAAGAAGAAAATTATTCTACCTATGGATAAGGCAAAGAAAGTGTAGAAGAGCTTAGTGCAGTATAGCATGGAAGTAGGAAGACAGTCTCTATGTGAAAGGAAGTTTATATGAAGAAGGTCGGAATAATGGGAGGAACATTTAACCCCATTCATAATGGGCATTTATTCTTGGCAGAGCATGCCTACGAGCAGGCTGGGCTTGAATATGTTCTGTTTATGCCCACCATGAATCCCCCTCATAAGGCTGGTATTACGGTTGAATCTGCCGAACATAGAATCAATATGGTTCGGTTAGCACTAAAAGATAATTCTCATTTTAAAATATCAGATATAGAGCTTCAGAGACCTGGGATAACCTATACATCTGATACCCTCAAGGCTCTGAAGGAAAATGAACCTGATACAGAGTATTATTTTATAGTGGGGGCTGATTCCTTAATGATGATGTCCTATTGGATGGAGCCTCAGACTGTATTTCGTCTAAGCACGATTGTCGCAGGTGGAAGAGAGCAATCCTCTCAGGAGCAGTTAGAGGAGCAAGCTAGACTTCTTGAAAATGAGTATAATGGTAAAATCATATTATTAGATATGCCTATTATGGAGTTATCCTCTGAGAAGATACGAGAAAGAGTTGCTAAAGAAAAAACCATACGATATTATGTACCTGATGAGGTTGGTATATATATAAAAGAGAATAATTTGTATACGTAAATAAATTATGTCAACCACCGACAAGGTGTACGGATCGAAACCGGATCAAAACCGTACCCGGTACAGGGCAAATCGGTACCCGGTACACAGCAAATCGGTACCCGGTACA
>CAZODB010000178.1:0-1770 GCA_964578425.1 uncultured Herbinix sp. | reverse complement strand
TACCCGGTACAGGGCAAATCGGTACCCGGTACACAGCAAATCGGTACCCGGTACAGATCAAAACCGTACCTGGTACACAGTAAATTGGTACCAAAGGAAGGGCAGTTTATGGTAGTCGAACAGCTTAGAAAAAGCATGAAAAGTATTTTGTCTGACAGCAGATATCGTCATTCAATTGGTGTAGAGGATGTGTGCTACGATCTTGCTCTTATTCACGGAGAGGACACATGTAAAGCCAGTATTGCAGGTATACTTCATGACTGCGCAAAGTATTTAGAGGATGATGAACTGGTGCAGGAGTGTGAAAAAAAGCAAATAGAGATTAGTGAAATCGAAAGAAAAATACCGAATATGCTTCTTCATGCTAAGTTAGGTGCAATATATGCCAAAGAAAAATACAAGGTTGTGGATGAAAATATAATAAATGCAATTAAATTTCATACTACAGGCAGACCTGCTATGTCAAAGCTTGAGAAGATCTTATATATTGCTGATAATATTGAACCAAATAGAAAGTTAACCGCTACTAATATTGATTATATAAGAAAAATTGCTTATGAAGATATTGATGAGGCTTTAAAGATTGTTCTTAAACAGACTTTGGAATACTTAAAGGATAAAAACAATTTAATAGATCTCAGAACGAAGGAAACATATGATTATTATGTAAACCAACAAGTCGATAAACTAATTATAAACCAATATACCAATAAACCAATATAGTAAATGCACATATTGTATATAAATTCGCAATAACATGTTGAATTATTTAAATGGATATAATCAATATAAATTTGCAGCAATAAGTTGAATTATTCATTTAAGCATAATCTAAAATAAAGATGATTTAAATATAGGAGGTAGAGATGGAGAATTCAAAGAAAATGGTAAAATTAACATTTGAAGCTCTTGAGGATAAGAAGGGTGAGGATATCCAGGTAATTGAGATTAAGGATATATCAGTAATTGCGGATTACTTCATTATTGCCAATGGTTCAAATCCTCAACAGGTTGATGCACTACTGGATTCAGTAAAGGATAAGTTGGGAAGAAACGGCTACGAGCCCTTGCGTGTTGAGGGTGTTAAAAGCGCTGGATGGATACTTATGGATTATGGTGATGTCGTCGTTCACTTATTTTCAAAAGAAGATAGATTGTTCTATAACCTTGAGAGAATATGGAGGGATGGTAAAACAATCTCCAAAGAAGAGCTTGGTATTTAATATATTATAAGAGCAAAATGGGACCTTTCTCCTGCCATATTTTAAAAATATGATAGGAGAGAGATCCCTGTTTCTTAGCCTCATTACAGAAAAGTAAACTGTATGATAATGACTTCTTAATGGTGCCTGTCATTTTTAAAGTCCAAAAAAATGATAAATAAACCTGCTATTATAGCAGAACCAATGGTGCTAGCCACAATTGGACCCATAGCATGCATCAAAAGATGGTTATGGGGATTGTATTCCAGTCCTAATTTTTGGGACACTCGGGCAGCCATAGGCATGGCAGATACGCCGGAATTTCCTATTAGGGGGTTAACCTTTCCACCGGAACAGCATCTAGCTTGTTTCCTTCCCACACATTGTACATACTCTCTAATCTATTATCTTTTTTAGAATATTCTAAAAAGACCTATAACAATTCCTAATATCTGAAGATTCTCTACAATAATAGCTTCCATGGTATCATTTTCGGGTTGAAGTCGTATGTAACCGTTCTCTTTATAAAATGTCTTGACGGTAACCTCCTCATCTAAAAGAGCCACTA
>CAZODB010000177.1:0-4737 GCA_964578425.1 uncultured Herbinix sp. | reverse complement strand
TCCTCCCTCTGTCGGTTCACTTCATCAATCAGCTTTTGGAGGCCCCTTTTATCCAGTTGCACTCTTATATCAGCAATAAACGCATCAAAATCTTCCACATTACCGGTCAGTATATCAGAAACTTTATACATCACTTCAAGTGTTGCTAATAACTCGCCTTTAACATCAGTAGGATCAAATACAAAGTCGTAGAAAGCATAAGGTAACTCATCATACAGCTTCCAATAACGTTCATTCTTGTCAGCATATTCATAATTACGAAGATATGAAATATAGGGGTTACCATGCCCTGGATATGCTTCTCGCCATTCAACCTTACCGTCTATCATTACATAGGTTCTATTCTCAATCCCATAAGATAATAGGTTGGTTATATATGGGTCTGTGAAAACCTTCATTAAGAAATCAAATGCCTCATCCTTATACTTGGAGGTCATGAAAATACAATCTGCATGTATAGACGGCCTACTTCTATCCCATGCTAGACAGCTGTCATAGTACTTATTAAGAACTATCTCTATAACATCGTCAGAATCTGCCAGCTCACCTTCTTTATTGTATAAAGTCATGTAACGAATCATATATGGCACTGATGTTCTCGCATCTATTGTCATAAACATTTCATCTAGTTTAATAGTTTCTTTACCTATAAGTCCTTGATTTGCATATTTACATAAGGTTTCAATCCAGCGTAGGTTTTCTGGTTCATCCAGTACTGATCCTGCTTTTTTCCCTATATCAGATGGGAAAGTAACTGCTGCTGAATTTAGATAATTGGTATTTCCAAACACATTATATGTAGCAATATGACCTAGTGATATTGGTTTGAAGTTGGGATTTGCTTTTTCACCCTCTGCAACCAGCTTAAGGATAGACTCTAACTCGTAGATGGGCTTATTCAAATCCTCCACAGTAATATTGTATTTATCCATAATTTCCTTATTAACTATATATGAGGGTGGTCCGTACACCATATCGGCTCCGCCATTGATACCATATATTTCACCATCCACATCACAGGACTTCCAATTATTTTTATGCAATGATTGATATAGCTTCTTACCATCCTCTGTAGATAAATAACTGCTCCAGGGTTCTAAGTACCCTCTTCTTACAAGCTCATAATAATCGCTCCTATGCGCTAAGATAATATCTACTATGTCCATGAGCTTATATATCTCCTGCATCTTTTCTTCTACCTGATTTCTAGTAATAAAGCCAGCGTTACTTAATAAATTCAATTGTTCTATGGTATATTCGTAGAAATAAACCACATAGCTAGATCCATTTTGAACTAAATATTCATTAAGTGCGTCTGTTATAAAATCTGTTGGACCTATTCCCATTATCGTTAGGATGGTTTTATCCGGATATTGCTCCTTTATTTCATCATAGCTTCTACTTCTATATCCAACAGGTCCATACTGTTCTAAATCCATCCGTGAAGAATTTAATGCAGATGAAACATTGTCACTTTCTACATTCGATGTGTCCTTAGCTACTTCAGATATATTCTGCTTAATATCTGCGGAATTCTCAATATCATTACCTGATTTCCTGCTTTTCAATATCTGATTTATTATGGAATCTGCATCATTATCTTTACTGACTGTTTCAGATGATGAACAGGCAGATAATGATAATATTATTATTAATAAGATAGATAGTATTTTTTTCATTCTAATCAACCCCTTGTTAATGATGAGCCTTTATTAGTTGTTTTTACAATTAATTTTATACATGGTGTCGTATTATGTCGCTTTAGTACCCATATTTATTATGCAATGGTGCTACCATATACTTACAATCCTTTTATACAATTTTTTTATACATTTGTCAATATGTGGCTCTTAAGGCTGCAAATTGCTCTCTTTTGCTTCCTTTTTTCATAATAATCATTTCTATATAGCAGGTGAAAGACCATTCGTAAATCGCCCAGGGGATATTCCAGCTGAATTAGTAAATTGCTTAGTAAATGAATAAGCATCACTGTATCCAGCAAGAATAGCCGTTTCTTTTATTGATACACCTGATAAAAGTAAAAGCTTAGCATATTTCATTTTCTGCTCAATTCTATATCTTGAGGGTGATAAACCAATATGTTTTTTAAATTGTTTACGGAAATTTTCATAACTCATATTAATTGCAGTAGCTACATCCGTCAACAGAATAACTTTCTTGAAATCAGATGAAAGCAAACGACAGGCTTCATCCATAGATTCTTTAAGAGTAGTACTAGAATAATCATGTACAATGTTTTTAAAAGTATAGAGAACCGCTTCTTGAGCCTTTAGTAGCATATATGGAAGTTGTGAATCACCGGCTTCTTTTAATTGACGAAGTAATTTAGAATAGACTTTTATAGTAGTGTCATTGAAATCTACTTTATTTACAGGAGTATTAATAGGAAGCAGATCTAGGCTTCGTAAATAATCATATGTTGTACGTCCAAAGCTAATAAAGAACTCAAGCCAATTTCCATCAGGTATTATTTCAGTAGAGTGGCATACACCAGGAATTCGTTGCACAAAATCACCTGCACGAATTGGAATTTTAATACCGTTATTTGTATAGTAATAACCGCTACCTGACAATAATAAGAAACAACTGTAGTAATCGGTTATAAAATTATATTGTGATTTTTCCTTTGTGGGTTTTGACATATATCCACACGCTAATATCCCGTTAGTAAAATCGGGACCAATGCACCTATATATGACATCACTTTTCATTTCTAACATTTTCATGATACCTGTTGCTCCAATCTAAGTTGATTTTACCAAAATGGATAAAAAGAAGACCATATAAAACATTTCTGATTAACATAAGATACGCTATAATTACATTATACAGCAATTTTAGAAGTTTAGTATATATCATTTAAGGACAAAGATAAGGAGAACATATGAATAAGCAATGGGAAAACCAACACATTACACAAGTTAACAGATATCCGATGCATTCTCCCTACGGTGCATATGAAACAGTAGAACAAGCCCTTACAAACAATAGAATGATTTCAAGATATGTTCAATGTTTAAATGGCTTTTGGAAATTCAGTCTATATGAAAATCCATTGGAGGCACCGGAAGGTTTTGAAACTATAAACTATAAGGATTCAGACTGGGACCTAATACCAGTTCCGTCAAATTGGGAACTTCATGGCTATGCAAAACCGACTTATACCAATATAAATTATCCTTTTAAAAGGGAAGGTGCCAATTCGCATTTTGAAATTGAAGTTGCAGAAGGACATGTTGAATTAAATGCGCCATATGTACCAGAAAAAAATATGACTGGCTGTTATCAAACTACATTCGAAGTACCAGATTATTATGATGGCAAAGATGTATTTATTGAGTTTGGTGGTGTAGAATCATGTTTTTATATATGGGTAAATGGTATTGAAGTAGGATATTCCCAAGACAGCAAGCTGGCTGCTACCTTTGACATCACAGACTTTATCAAAATTGGAAATAATGAATTGGCCATTAAAGTATTGCAGTATTGTGACGGAACTTACTTGGAAGATCAGGATTATTGGCATTTATCAGGAATTAATCGTGATGTAAGAGTTTACGCTAAGAACAAACAACGCATTCTTGACTACAAAGTGGATACCATATTTAATGGCGATGATTATGAAGAAGCTGAGCTTAAGGTTATGCTGTGGCCAAACAATAAAGTGAAGCGTTATGGTGAATGCTCTGTCAAACTAAGTCTTTACGATGCCAATAGAAATCTTGTGTCTTCTTTTCAAAGCTTGCCTTATTATCAGTTTGTGGGTTATCTTGAAGCGAAGTTTGTTGCTACGGCATCAGCTAATATAAAGAAGCCAAGGCTGTGGTCATCAGAAGACCCCTATTTATATACTTTAGTTATGGAGACGGTAGATAGTAAGGGTAATATAACGGATATTGAAAGTACAAGAGTAGGTTTTCGCAAAATTGAGATCCGTCAGGATGGTGTATTATGTGTCAACGGAAAAAGATTAATTGTTCGTGGTGTAAATTTGCATGAGTTTTGCCCTGAAACAGGAAGATATGTATCAGAGGAATATATGAAACAACAAATTATTAATATAAAACGAATGAATTTTAATTCGGTACGAAACAGTCATTATCCCCATACAAGTAGATGGTACGATTTGTGTGATGAAATGGGTTTGTATCTAGTCGATGAGGCTAATATCGAGACTCATGAATACGGCGGACAACTCAGTGCATCTCCAGAATGGACAGCCGCCTATATGGAACGTGCTTTAAGAATGGTACTAAGGAATAAAAATCATCCATCTGTTATTATATGGTCGCTTGGTAATGAGGCTGGTGCCGGGGCGAATCACGCTGCCATGTATGGCTGGATAAAAGAATATGATAAGTCAAGATATGTACAATATGAATCTACTAATCCTGGAAGTAATATCTCTGATATTATTGCATCCATGTACCCTACAAAGGAATGGATAAAAGAGAAGATGGCCGACTCCTCGGATTTACGACCTTTTATTATGTGTGAATACGCATATGCAAAAAGTAATAGTAATGGTAATTTTAAAATGTATTGGGATTTGGTCGAGAGGTACCCCCGTTTTCAGGGTGGATATATATGGGACTTCCAGGATAAGGCCTTAGTGCAGAAGATGGAAGATGGAACAACTAGATACGTATATGCAGGAGCATTTGATGAAGAAGTCAAGGATCCAGTAGAAGATATGTGCTTGAATGGAGTTGTATT
>CAZODB010000176.1:0-4758 GCA_964578425.1 uncultured Herbinix sp. | reverse complement strand
TCATGCAAAACTCAAAAAGTCAGAACGGGTGGGACTGATAGCAGATGTAATGAGTGATGACACCCTTTTTGAAGGCTTCTGCTTGGCTTTATATAGTGATGATGATGAATTAGAGGAGATGTGTAATCATTTTGGTTGCTTAGAACGATACCTTGAATTACTGCAAGATGGAGTATATATAAAGAGAAAGAAATATATGCGAATGATTACAGAATATACAAGGGCCGCAACCAATCTATACGGTGTCATACATATTCAAGAACTTGAAAGTCTAATACTAAAATATGAGAAAACATTAGACAACAAAGGATATGCTCGTATGGATGGTAAATACAGAAATACCATAATGTATTCCCCACAGTTTTTCGATACAGTTACAATTCATCAGTTTATTGGTGATGGTATGCTAGATGTATGTACAACCTTGGACGGATTTGTTCTTAATAACTGTTTTATTGATTCATTTAATGAAGAAATTAATAAAATGTCGAATTTCTTTAAAGAAGTAAAGCGTGAAATAACTGAACATGATCTTGCAGACTTTTATGACACAGTATCAGATTCCTCCTTCCGTATTCTCTATAAGGAAGCTAGTACCAAAGGTATCTATATGCCTTCAAAAAAGGAATTTATGAAATATACAGATGATAACTATTACCAGATATCTCTCGCAGAAAAGCAAATGCGAAGATATCTTGAGAAAAAGTTTTCATCCAATTTTGCAGCTGTAGCAAAGGATATTGGTATAAGTACAGCAGAATGTATAGACGATTTTATGGCAGAGTTTCATTATCAAGCAACAGATGTTGGAAAGGTTGGAGAAGAGTTAGACTCCAATGAGCTTATACAGTTTGTATTTGACTCTATGCAAGGATATGGTATTGATTTTGAAGATCTTGATCAGGTAAATGAATTTCTTAGTTATGCCATGAGAGCGACAAATTCAGTAAGATTATGGAGTAATCGTGGATATTCTCCAGATGAGATGATAAGCCAGTCTCCATCATATACAGAAGAATTGACTATTGTACCAGGAAGCTCTGGCGCTGCTAAATCACTTGCAGAGGGAAGAGAACAGTTGGAGCAGATGGGATTGCATATTGATCTAGATGCTACAGCAGCAAATATTCCAACGCTTAATTTTGATGATGGAATAGATGGAACAATGACAAAGAGTACGAAGAAAGTGTATCCAAATGATCCCTGCCCATGTGGTAGTGGCAAGAAGTACAAAAGATGTTGTGGGAAATAACGTGTTGATCAGCATATATTATATATAGATTCATATGGTGCTGTTGAGTTGATAAATAAATATTTTAAGGAGAATCTACATCTGACAGTATTAGTTTTGACGTAGACAATCATTAACACTTGATGTACGTAATTACGTACGTTATAATAAAAGCATAGGAGATGATACTATGACAGCGATTAACGTAACAAAAGCAAGAGAGAATATATATCAATTACTTTCTGACGTCAATACAAACAGTCAGCCGATTACTATTACGAATAACAGAGGAAAAAATGGTGTTCTAATATCTGAGGATGATTGGAATTCTATTCAGGAGACATTATATTTAAATTCCATACCAGGAGTGGCCGATTCTATTATTGAAGGAGGAAAGACGCCTATTGAAGATTGCTTATCGGAAGATGAGGTGAAGTGGTAAATGTACCGAATTGTCTATGGTAAGCAGGCTGCAAAAGATATAAAAAATCTTAAATCAGTGGGATTAGATAGAAAAGCAAAGGAGCTTATAGAAGTAATAAGAGAAAATCCTTTTAAAATCCCACCTCCTTATGAGGGACTGGTTGGAAATTTAAAAGGTTTCTTTTCTAGAAGAATTAATATACAACATCGGCTTGTGTATCAGGCAGAAGCAGAACCGCATATTATACGTAATACAGAGTATGAAGGAATAGTGAAAATAGTTCGTATGTGGACCCATTATGAAGGTATAAGGTAATTGTAACTCTATAAGATCCATCTATAAGAAACTTAAAAAAATTGGTGCAAGAGGGTATCGTAAAAGTGCGGTACCCTTTTGCTTATTGCAATAATAAAATCGACTAAATATCCTTATCATTTTCTACAAAACCAGCAGTAAATAAATGTTGATTTCTTCATATAATAGAGTTACAATTAATTTGGAAGTTAATTCATGATTTGGATTTCTGGCTTATCTGCCAAGTGCTCCTAAAAGATTATGTAACAATCAATTGCTGAGTTGGAAATTTTGGTGGTGCTGTTTTTTGTGGTTTTTATACTGAAAGATGAGAAACGTATGTTTATAAGACTGAATATGATTATGGTGGTGGAATGAATGCACTCCACCGCCAATAGTCATTTGCCATCCATTTAAGAGAATGGCGTTAGTTCTGTTACCCATCTTCTTAGCAATAATTGTTCCTATCCCACTAAATAAACCGGTTACATAAGAAGACAAATTAACATAACATATAGTCAGGAGAATACAAATGACAGCATCAACTATACTAATCGAGCAAATAATAACAATATTTATATTAATATTCATAGGTATGATTTGCTACAAGACAAAATTAATCGACGATGACCTCATAGGTAAGCTATCTAGTATCCTACTAACACTGATACAGCCTGTATTAATATTTACTTCATTTCAAAGAGAATTCAGGATGGATTTATTGGAGGGGTTACTTATCTCTCTTATATTGGCCTTTGTTACGCATATTGTCGCTATAGGTCTGTCCTATGTATTAATTCGAAGTAAGAAGCGAAGGATTGCATATGTAGATGGAGTTCGTAAGGTTACCTATGCTGAGAATGAAGATGCAGATGTGGAGCGAATAATGACTAGCTATGCCAATATGGGCTTTATGGGCATACCACTGGTGAATGGATTATACGGATCAGAAGGTGTCTTCTACGTAACTGCTTGTGTTATGGTATTCAATCTATTTATATGGACCCATGGTATTGTCATGATATCAGGCACTAAGAAGATGAAGCTTAGGGAAATATTTCAGAAGGTTAGAAATCCTGCTATTATTTCTATAATAATTGGTTTTGTGTTTTTTATCTTTCAGATAAGGCTTCCGAGTGCCCTGAATCAATCGCTTACTTATATTAGTAGTATGAATACACCATTTGCTATGCTTATTGCCGGAGCCACAATCGCTAAGACGGATATTATTAAGATGATTACTAGCAATATTAGAAAATACTATGTGATATCTATTAAGCTCCTGCTGATACCATTAGCTCTAATGCTTCTCTATGTCTGGCTCCCCATAGATGAGACCGTTAAGATGGTCGCTATATTCATAACCACTATGCCTGCAAGCACCACTGGAGCAATCCTTACTATTAAGTATAATAGGAATTCAATATTGGCCTCTGAGATATTAGCCATGACTACCTTACTATGCATAGTTACGATTCCATTTATTATTAAGATAACAGAGCTTTTTATGTAATAGTTGAGCGCTATCATGTTTTTATAAATGAAGTGGCGTTATATATATTGACTTAAGTTAACTTTTTTTAAATATGGATTGATTTTCTTTACATATGAAGTAAAACGTACTAAAATTAAAATATATTTGAAACAACATGAGTAATTAAAGAAGGTGGAGAGAAAGAAATGCAGTTAGATAAAATTTGCCAAAATTGCAGTTATTTTATACAGGATAGTAATGACTTAATTAATGATTTAGGGATATGCTTTAAAGATGATATATTCAAGCCTTTTTATTATGACATTATAGAAAATGCTGATTTCTCTGACTGCTATGAGTTATATTTAGATAAACGATTTGATAGTCAAAGAGAAGTTTGTGACCAATATGAAGAGATAAATTTTGATGATATTTTGGAGCCTGATGAGCTGGAAGCTATTCGGGTTGTTGAGCAAATGAGAACTGATAATCTAGATGAGAAGATCAATGATCTTTATGATGACGATATTGAAGTGGTTAATAGTGCCCTGGCAACGACTCTATATTATTCATATATTGGGAATCCAAGTGCATTTGAAGGAGTGCTAAGCTACTATATGAGTCTGGGTTCAGCTGTGAGCATAGAAGATGTTTATCTCAGAATAAAGATTATTGAGATGATTTCTTCAAAGGAAATAAATAAAGATATAGTATCTGCATATATAGGTGAGCTTGCCAGAACACCATCTAATAATACTACACGACAACTATACTCGAAAATATTAGAATGTTTAGGTAAATGTCCTTTGGAAATGATTGAAGAACCTCTGATGGATCTACTTAATAAAAAGAAGTTTAGCTATAAAATAAAGAAGAGAATAACTGATGTAATGACAAAAAGGGAAATAGACGAATTCTGTTGGTAGACAGGATATGGCTTGATTTGGATTTAAGATAGGTACTATTATAAGCTATTAGAAGAAAGTAGGTTTTTTATGATGTTGATAGAAGACTTAATGTCAAATGTTAAAAATACAATTAGGACATCAATAAAACGTAATACCATAAGTGATTTTTGACAGAAAGCTTAAATAGCTTATTCTAAGCATTAAGATTTAAGCTTTTTCAGTTTTATTGCAATAATAAATCCCTATAGATACAAGTGCCAAACCAATAAAGGTGAATATTGACATGGTCTCACCAGGTATAACCAGTGCTGATGAAAAGGCACCGATTATTGGTATTGTAAATTTGAATATGGTTATTTCGCTGGCTTTAACGTATTTTAAGATTTGGTACCATAGTGTAAAGGCGATTGCAGATATTAATATAAGG
>CAZODB010000175.1:0-4800 GCA_964578425.1 uncultured Herbinix sp. | reverse complement strand
GCTTGGTCTAATTATTGGCATGTGGCTTCACCTCCTTATATCGATATTATATCAATATATCGATAGATTAGCAATGAAAATATGATAAAGAAAAGCATTGGGATAATATGATTTTGTGTAAGAATTACTAGATATTATTTTGAATTACAATTATATACTGTTATTTTATAGAGATTATGGTAAAATAAAGGAGTATTGAGTAAGTTGGTAACTCAAATAAATTTATTTTTACTTAGACTGATTTTACTAATTATGTGTGAATCATGTTAAATTGAAGATTTAATTTTAGATATTTGTATATATTAGCATATAAAATCATCTCTAAATATGAGAAACAAAATGGATTAATAATATTGTAATTGAATACTTAAAAATATAAGACATCCTATGACTACACTATCTGCTATAGTACTGTATGTAACTCAGTTAATTATAATAAAAGATAAAGAGGAGGGTATATTTTGTTGAAGCGAGTTTATTGTTGTAGAGGTATTGTAACTAAATTATTACTATTTCTTTTCTTAATCATTGCATTACCAATTTGTGTAAGATGGGTAAAGGTAAGTGCAGCCATTGATAATACAGATAATACACCACCGGTTATACATAATATTAGTATAGATAAAGCTGGATTTAGTGTAGCTGCAGGTGATGAAGTGAAGATCAAAGCCAAAGTGACCGATGATAAGACAAAAGTAGCTAGTGTAAGAATTACCTTTAGTAGTTATATTTCAAACGACTCTAGTGGTGTGTCATTAACATATAATTCAATTACAGATGAATTTGAGGGCGTATTTTCGGTGAAGGAAACTATGCAAGCAGGATTATGGTATTTTGATTATATTAGTGCTTCTGATCAGATGGGGAATAATAGGTACTATAATCAATCAAGCATTCCTTTTGATACATCTGAGGTAAGATTTGTAGTTCTAAAAAATGGTGTTTCAAAAGTTAACCCATATTATATTGAACTTGGCAAATCTAGCATTTCTTTAACAGAAGCAGGTGAGACAGTTACCATTCCGGCTACTGTTCTTCCAAGAGATGCAGTAAATAAGAATATCGTATGGGTATCGGACAATCCTTCAGTAGCAACAGTTACAGGTTCAGCAATATCAGCGGTAACAGGAGGGGCGATTACTGCTGTGACGAACGGTAAAGCAAAAATCATTGCTACAACAGTCGATGGTGGAATTCAAGCATATTGCGATGTGATTGTTAACTTTATAAATGGAATACAAATTAATAGAGAAAAAGTAATTTTTACGGATATAGGTTCTTCTGATTTTTTGAATGTGACTACGCTTCCTGATAATAAATCAGTACAAGGTATAATTTGGGAAAGCAGCAATCCAAGCGTAGCTACTGTAGACCAATATGGGCGTGTTCAGTCGCTTTCATATGGTAGAGCTATAATAACAGCAAAAACAGCCAATGGGAAACACAGTGATTCCTGTGAAGTTATTGTTAATATCATATCTCAGATTTCTTTAAATAAAGATACGATAGTCTTTAACAAGTTATTATCTAGTGAAAGACTACAGGTTACTGTAGTTCCAGAAGAATTAGCTTCCAATGCAGAATTTAGCTGGAGTAGCAGCGACAGCTCAATTGTTGAAGTATATAATGGATTGGTTCGACCACGTAAGAAAGGTACAGCTACTATAACCGTAAAAACAAGGGATGGTAGACTGCAGAATTCATGTATCGTCACTGTTGATATCCCTGAAGGTATTGATAATACAGATATAGAGGCACCTGTTATAGTCAGTGCTAAAATAGATGAAGCAGGAGAAGCTGTAAAAGCTGGTGATACTATACATATAAGAATAAAAGCAACTGATGATAAGTCAGAGATTACTAGTATAAATATTAATCTAGCTAGTAAGACAACAAATGCTAGCAGATACATATCAATAGGTGATTACTTCGATGAGACAAATTATGATATACCTTCTGATGAGTATCTTCTGAGTTTTACTATCGATGATAAGATGGTGGTAGGGCTTTGGTACTGTGCTTCAATTCAGGTTACCGATATGATGGATAATCGACTTTACCACAATCCATACAGACTTTTTCCTTCTTTGGAGGAAAAAGATCCTAAGAATTTAAACTATTTCTCTAAGGAAGATTTGAGATTTATAGTACTTAAGAATGATGGCTCATCATCTATAGATTCTGTACAAGATGTAGAAATAAAGGAGAGTATGGACGATACCGTATATACCTTCAAAAATAAAGGTGAAACAATAACCTTACATGCGGATGTCTTACCAATAACAGCCAAGAACAAAAGTGTGGTTTGGAGCTCATCAGATAGCTCTAAGGCAACAGTAGATGCATCAGGTAAAGTCACAGCCATATCTAATGGGCTAGTAACTATTACTGCAACAACGGTCGAGGGAGGATTTACATCTAGTTGCTCAGTATATGTTAGTATACCAAAAGATCAAGACAATTACACACCTTCGCCAGGTGGTTCGTCTTCACCGGGTGGTTCATACAGTGGAGGAACAGGCAATAATGTAGAGCCGGAAGAGAATTCATCAACCTCTGAACGTACTATTACAGAAGGTGAAATCGTGACAACAATTCGCACAACCGAAAAAAAAGATAAAGATGGAATACTATCGGTTACAGAAGAAAAGACCATTACTGATTCCATAAAGGGTATATCATTAGTAACAATACAAACCACAACTAATCAAACAGCAATTACAACAATCGAATTTTCTAAACCAGAAGTAGGAATCGTTAGAAATACTGACATGGATGATGAAGGCCAAAATGATGAAAGCAAAAACAAAGACAAAAAACATAACCCCACTTTTATAAGAATGGAATTTCCAACCGAATTACTTATGAAAGAAAAAGATACAAATGGTGAAAAAGTTCATCAGGTTAAAACCACAATTCCAACGGAGACTGTTATTGAGCAAATAAAGTCAAACGACAATTCATCTCTTATAGTGGAATATATCATAGATTCAGAATTACTAAATGGTTCATTCGTTAATATCTCAGAGCTTCTGATGGAAAATGAAATACTAGAAGCAGTAAAAGAGTCTGATAAAAGTATCACTATATCAATAAAGGATGAACAAGGAAATGAAAGTTTTTCATGGACATTTGATGGAAATCATATAGGGGAAGCTGTAAATGATATTACGGATATGAATTTGGCTCTAAGAGTAGTTGATATCATGGATAACAAAGTAACAAGTGAACTTTTGGGTAAACAAGATAATGTAAAGGGCACAGTGCTAAATCTTGAAGCCACAGGGACATTACCTTCACCAGCTTCTCTTAAAGTATTTATTGGCGATCAACAAGGATTGAAGCTAGGAGAAAAAGCATATGTTTACATTGCAGATCCTGTTACAGGTATGCTTAAATCCATAGTTGGAGGACATGGTTATAGAATAGATTCAGAAGGATATATAACTCTCAATCTGCTTGAAAATGCTAATTATGTAATACTTCCTGAAAAAGCTGACTCAGACATAATTTTATCGCTGAGAGACCAGATCAGTGTTAATGAAAATATGACTATTAAGTCAGGGGATAAAGATAACGTAACTGTAAGTCTACCTGAATCTTTGAAATTAGGAGATCGAATTAAAAAGGAGAGCTCACCGGATGTAATTGGTTCAGTAACGATAAAATACGTATCTAGTGATGAAAGTGTAATTAAGATTAATGAAAAATCCGGTGAAATTGTAGCCGTAAGTTCAGGAAAAGCAATAATAAATATTGAGGTAACATTATATTCAGGAAAAGTTAAGGTTCTTGCGACAGAAATCGAGGTTGTTCATTAATCGAAGATTGCGAGAAGCAATTGTTGACCCTTGGAATTATAGCGTTGTTTTAATTGTAGACAGCCTATAAACCTACAATATTATTTGATGCCAGGAGGAAATTATAATGGAAAATAAAAATGCACTTGTTCAGGCAATGATGGATGTTGAATATTATCCGCCATCAGAGCTTGTAAAAATGAATATCGATATGGCTGAAACACAGAAGTTCCCTATCGTGAAAGCGGCTGCATTGGGTGTGGCATTCCAACCCTTAACACAGCTTGTAAGCTATGCAATGGGCGGTGCTGGACAAAGTGGTATGTACTTTGTTAATACTGCAGGAAAGACTATGTTTCAAAGTGGTGGTCAGTTTATTGGTAATCTTAAAGCAGCCAATGGTAGCGTTGGTGGTGGTCTTGCTAAAATGACGCAGGTACCACTTGATCCAACTATGCTTTGTATGGCAGTAGCTATTATGGCGGTTGAAAAGAAACTAGACGCTATCCATGAAGCGCAAAAAGAGATACTTGCCTTCTTAGAATTGAAAGAGGAAGCAAAGCTTAAGGGTAACCTTAATGCGTTAGCTGATGTTCTGAACAACTATAAATTCAATTGGGACAATGATAAGTACAAAGACCACAAGCATATTTTAGTTCAGGATATTAAGCGCGAAGCCGAGCAAAGTATTATACTTTATCGTGAGCGGCTTACAAAGGTGTTTAGTAAAAAGGCTCTGTTCCATAGCAGTAAGGACGTTAAAGCTACATTAAGCAAGACAATTGCTCGCTTAAACGATTATCAATTGGCACTGTACACATTTTCCTTCTCATCATTTTTGGAGGTTATGCTTCTTGAAAATTTCGATACTAATTACTTAAATAGTATTGCAATTAAAATTCAGGAGTATTCTGGTGATTACACCGCGTTGTATGAAAAGTGCTTCGAGAAAATTGAAAAGGACTCCAAGGCTTCTCTTGAAGGATATGCTTTAAAAGGT
>CAZODB010000174.1:3127-4827 GCA_964578425.1 uncultured Herbinix sp. | reverse complement strand
CTGTATTAAGCAATGATTACAATGTTAATTCTTATGTTAAGGTAAATGATATAACAGTAGAGATACATACAGATAATCCAACAGGTGAGGTAAAGATTATAGACTTAGACAGTAATGATAATTACTTGGAGTTGGCCTGCTTTGATGATGGACCCAGTGGAGACCCGCATTATAAACTCTTTAGATATAACGGTGAGGAACTAATAGCTTTAGGTGGGATGGATAACGGCACCATAATGGATGGAAAGGGTAAGTTCATATCATGGTTTAGTCTTGGGGTGAATTTCAAACCACAGTTTTATACATCCTGGAAGGAGCTAGTGGATAATGAGTTTATAGATAGAGATCATGATGTTAATCAATATATTGGGAAAACCTATGAATTAAGCGGTTCGGGCTTCTTTGTCCCCTTAGATGAGGCTCCTGAAGATGGTTATGAATATGTAACCTGGGAACGGGAGATTTTAAGGGATTTTGAACCAACTACAATTAAGATTCTGAAGATTTATTCTGCAAGTAATTTATTTGTAGAATTTGAGGATGGACATAAGGGGTTACTTTACTTTTGGATTGGTGACTGATAGCAGAGGCAGTGGAGAAGAGAAGATTATGTGTACAATGTTCAAGCAATATCCGGTTATAGAAAATAGAACTACAATTAAGATTAGGGAAAAACATCCCCGCCTTATTTTGATCTGCTTCTGCATTCTGTTAATGTTCTGCCTAGGTGCATGCGGTAAAACAGTGAGCAAATCCAAACTGCTGACTTATGCAAAGAAAACCTACGGGAAATGCAAGCTGATAAGCGAGGAACATTCAGGGAGCGGATCTGATGAGGTAAGAACCTTATATCTGCAGGACATTGACACGGGGATGGAGTATTATGTTACCTCCAAATTGCAAGAGTTTAATGTTGACGGATCAGTGTTCGGTTATACAGAGAATAAAAGCTCTGATTTTGACGAGAAATATAATGATTATGTTATTGATTCAGCCGAGCAGGAGCTGTCAGAGCTTAATACTGGACATCCTGTACAGCTTATACTCGGAAAACATGCAAATAAAATTATTTTTGACAAGAGAATATCCGATGAGGACAGCAAAGCCATATCCAAAAAAATAGCAGAAATTATTGCAGACCATGACAAAAAAGATTATCTTTTACTTGAATTTTTGGTCTACTCTGAAAATGAAGAAATATATATCGGATACTATGACTATTCAGGTGACACATTCAGCAGCTCCCAGTCCTACAAAGTTATCGACTATGTATATGATAATATAGATAAAGATGCGGAATTTCGTTTTTACATAGGAGGTAGTTTAGCTTCCTATCTCAGTTATGAGGATCTAAATGAAGTGGATCTGGATAAACAACATCTAAATGGTATGTTTTACTTTTTTATTTCTTCCACCGGTGTGGAATTTGTCGCCTTTGATATGGAGGACTATGGTATGTCGGGAATATATTGTGTAACAAGGGACTCTAGAGAAAGATTTACACTTTCATCGGATTAGATTTCGAAAAGAGATACTAAAAATAGTGTTAATAATTGCTTTATATATAGTAATTTAGTATCATTATATATATCATGAAATATGGATAAATATCGACTTGGAATATTTAACCTATGAGGGAGTGTATCATGTTGACACAAGATGAAAAAAGTATTTTGGACCAATATCAGGTAATAGAAGTG
>CAZODB010000174.1:0-3027 GCA_964578425.1 uncultured Herbinix sp. | reverse complement strand
CATGTTGACACAAGATGAAAAAAGTATTTTGGACCAATATCAGGTAATAGAAGTGGTCTCAGAAAAGGAAAAGGGCTCAGTAGCCATTGTTATTAATACTGAAGAAGCCAAAATGGCAGTTAGAAAACAGATAAATAACAACATGGTAGACTTGTTTCGAAAACTTAGTAATATACATAATCATAATCTTCCAGAGATTTATCATTTGTTTAGCGATGAGGAGTCTATTATAATTATAGAAGAGTTTATAGAGGGCATAACACTGGAGGATATGATAAAAAATCAGAGGCAGATTTCTGAGCAAGAGTTCCTGTCAATGATGCTTCAATTATGCAATGCATTATCCGAACTACATCATGAAGATCCTCCTATTATTCATAGGGATATAAAACCCAAAAACATAATATATACCAAGGATAAAAGGTTAGTATTAATTGATTTTGATGCTTCTAGAGAATTCAAGGAGGATATCGATAAGGATACTAGATACCTTGGAACAGTAGAGTATGCTCCTCCAGAGCAATTTGGACATTCTCAGACAGATGCACGAAGTGACATTTATGCTATAGGTATGACTATGAATGAGCTGGTGAAGAATGGTTTGATGGAATCAGCTAATAGCCATAGTATTCAGAGAATTATAGATAGATGTACTATGTTTGATCCGGATAAAAGATATCAGACCATTGAAGAGCTTGAGAAAGAGTTGCGTCTATTACAGATTGGCAGAGGTAAGAAAAGAAGTATTGCTAAGTTATTTGCTGCTTTATGCGGTGTGACTATTCTTGTATCTGCTATTATCTTTTTTGTAATGGTGCAGAATAAGAATAAATATTTAGATATAACAAATCCAGTGATAGAGAATCAACATATAGATTTTTATAAGCATGAGAAATATATGGATGATTTGAAAATATACATCCATTATAATGATGCATCAGAGATTGCCTACCTAAGTCTCTTGAATTTTGGACGAATTAGCGAAGAGCATTACTATAGAGATGGAAATCTACTTATTGTGAAAAAAGAGTATCTTAATACATTACCTACAGCTTATTATGAGCTCTGGGTTGGATTTGATAAAGGAAGCCCTGCCAAATTGGTATTTGAAGTCCATGATGTAGATGAAGAATCTATATACGGTGAGAACAGGTTGTCCCATTATAACAAGAAGCATTATACTTCTAATCCTACGGATTTCATCCTTCTGGTATATGACACTAATGGAGCTAGAATTCAAGGGCTATATCACGGTAAGGACAAAATAGATTCTGACTACTATCAGCTAGAGGATAATGGAGCGGTAGTAATCTTTGATAAGAGCTATATGGAGAATATGGAGATAGGAGCAATATTTGATTTAGGGATAGAGCTAGATAATGGAGTTGTAAGTAAGCTGTCTGTACAAGTACTAGAACGTCCTATTCAACATGCATCCTTGGAGGTATATGAATTCTTTTATAGTATCGAGAGTCCAAAAGATGTTCTTATACAAATAACCTGGAATGATTCAAAGGAAGTTACACACCTTCTGCCTGTTGGCGATAAGGATCCTGTAATAACAGATCAACAATATAAAATAGAAGGAAAAATACTTAATATAAGTAGGGAAGCGCTAGAGGGAGTAGCTCCTGGAAATTATGAATGGGCAATTGTATACGATTCTGGTAGTGAATCAATGTTTCGCATTACAGTAACCAAATAAGTACATAATGGGATGGTGTAGAATGGAAAAAGAAACGACGGATTTGTATAAAGAATTAATAACAGAAAAAGATATTAAACGTTTTGCAGATGATAACCAAGTACTTTTTCTAGATCAACCCCTAACTGATTATTTATCACAACTCCTAAAAAGCTATAAAATGATAAAGGCAGAGGTTATTAAACGCTCTGGATTAAATGGGGTCTATGGCTATCAGATATTTGACGGAAGGCGTGAACCCTCTAGAGATAAGGTTCTGCAGCTAGCAATAGGTTTTGGCTTAGATCTTGAGGAGGTAAAAAAGCTATTGAAATGTGCTGGACTTGGGGAATTATATCCAAGAATAAAAAGAGATGCCCTTTTAATTCATGCCATTAATAATTCCATGAGTATTGATGAAACTGAGGCCCTGCTCTACAAGATGGGTGAATCTGGTTTGCTAGAATAAAAAATTGAGATTATAAATTCATCGGAGTGCTATTGAAAAATTAAGCTAGCTACAGGGCTTAATATTACGATAGCACTTTTTTTGCTGTTCTCTAAATTCTACTAGTGCTATTATATGATTTTGCCAGTCATTATGCTCTGAGCATACGACATCATATGGCATCAAATGCTATAATTCTGTAAGGTGCAATATTATAGTATATAAAAGATGAAGAGGAGAAAGAGCAAATGAGAAGGCATATTAAAACGTTTATTTGCATGTTACTAGTGATAACCATGGCAATTCCCTATGGAGCAAGCCCTGCAAAGGCAGAAGGATTACCTACAGAAGCTCCTGTTGTAATTAGGACATGGTGCATATCTGATGCCCCTACTACTGGAACTGATGAGCAGGTTTTGACTGCTAGTGTTAGTGGATCTGCAATCAGCTTGGGAGGCAACTCAAGCCTATCAGATGGTATTATATTAATCACACCTGAGGATGGGGATACACTACAGTCTATACAAACTGAGACAAAAGACCTGCAATATGTAACTGTTCCTGATTTTCAGCTAGGATATGCTTCGGTATATAAGCAGTTACCAGAGGATATTAGAACTACTATCGATAGTAACGCGGATGGACATATAATATATATATCTAAGTCCTATTACATTGAGAGGCATGGAAGGTTTGATATTGATATTAATATCAGCAAATTATCTGGGGAGATAAAACAATATAAAGTAAATGTAATGCCTAGTTATTTAACAGATGGTATTAACTATCTGAAACCCGGAGACACCTATAATCCATTTCAATCTATAGATTCTTTAAGAGCTGCAATAAGTAGCTTACCAGACTCCACTAATTGGATTGTGGAATCCCGTGGAAC
>CAZODB010000173.1:0-4843 GCA_964578425.1 uncultured Herbinix sp. | reverse complement strand
ACACAATTTAATCAGGAGATACCCTATGACACCATAGACATGGATTTCATGAATGAAAATCAATCAGCTCACGGTGACAGAGAATACGGACATATTGTTTCACGCATGGGCATGGAGCGTAAGATTGTAGTAGGGCATTGGTCCAGTGATAATGTTCAGAAGCGTATAGCTGGCTGGATGAGGACAGCTATCGGTGTAACAGAGAGTAGTCATATCCGTGTGCTTCGTATAGCTGATAATATGAGAAATGTTGCAGTTACCGAAGGCGACAAGGTAGAAGCACAGATCAAATTTGGTTGGGAGATTGATGCTTACCCTATAAATGAGATATACGATTCTGTTAATGATGTAACAGCAGCTGATATTGATGTTCTCGTAGAGGAATACTATAGCAAGTATGACATTCTGCTTGAGGGTCGTGATGAGAAGGATTTCCGCAAGCATGTGGCTATCCAGGCTGGAATAGAATTAGGCTTTGAGAGATTCCTTAAAGAAAAGAATTATCATGCAATAGTAACTCATTTTGGTGATTTAGGAGGACTTCAGCAGCTACCTGGACTGGCAATACAGCGTCTTATGGAGAAGGGTTATGGCTTTGGTGGTGAAGGAGATTGGAAGACAGCTGCCATGGTTAGGTTGATGAAGGTTATGACTGCTGATATCAAGAATGCTAAGGGTACATCATTTATGGAGGACTACACCTATAATCTTGTACCAGGTAAAGAAGGTATCCTTCAAGCTCATATGCTAGAGGTATGCCCTACTGTATCGGATGGTCCTATAGGAATTAAGGTTAATCCTTTATCCATGGGTGAAAGAGAAGATCCAGCCAGGCTGGTGTTCACCTCTAAGACAGGACCTGCTGTAGCAACCTCATTAATTGATCTGGGTAATCGCTTCCGCCTGATTATAAATGAGGTAGAATGTAAGAAGACAGATAAGCCTATGCCTAAGCTTCCAGTAGCAACAGCATTCTGGACACCGATGCCAAATCTTGAGGTAGGAGCTGAGGCTTGGATTTTATCAGGTGGTGCCCATCATACTGCATTTTCATATGACCTAACCTCTGAGCAAATGGGAGATTGGGCAGCAGCCATGGGTATTGAAGCAGTATATATTGATAAGGATACTAATATTAGAACCCTTAAAAATGAGCTACTATGGAATTCTATTGCTTATAAATAATATATATCTTGCTATATAAGAAAGATTGGAGGGGTTTCGTGGAAAGCAAGGCAATTGATATAATAAAAGCAAATATTACCGAGGGTAGGACTACCCTCGGGATTGAACTTGGCTCAACTAGAATTAAAGCTGTATTGATGGACGAGAAGTATACTGCCATTGCCACAGGTGAGCATGACTGGGAGAACCGATATATTGATAATATATGGACATATACCATAGAGGACATATGGGAAGGTGTGCAGGGTAGCTACCGCGACTTAACAGAGGATGTTAAGAAGAAATATGGAGTTACGATCACAACCATAGGTGCTATAGGCTTTAGTGCTATGATGCATGGATACATGGCCTTTAATAAGTCTGGTGATATTCTTGTCCCATTTAGAACCTGGAGAAACACTATAACTGGTCCTGCCGCAGATAAGTTGACAGACCTATTCCAGCACAATATACCTCAAAGATGGAGTATAGCTCATTTATATCAAGCTATACTTAATAAGGAAGAGCATGTGTCAGATATAGAATATTTGATTACCCTTGAGGGATATGTACATTGGATGCTTACCGGTGAAAAGGTGCTTGGAATCGGTGATTGTGCAGGTATGTTTCCTGTGGATTCCACAAGCAAGGATTTTAATGAGCGGATGATCAAGCAGTTTGATGACCTGATTGAACCAGAAGGGTTTCCTTGGAAGCTTCGAGATATACTTCCAAAGGCAATGGTGGCTGGTGAGCTGGCTGGAAGACTTACTGATGAGGGTGCAAAGCTTCTCGATCCCAGTGGTAACCTAAAGTCCGGAATACCATTTTGTCCACCAGAGGGTGATGCTGGAACGGGTATGGTGGCTACAAACAGTGTCGCAAAAAGAACGAGTAATGTATCTGCTGGAACCAGTGTATTTGCCATGGTTGTTCTTGAGCAGGAGCTTAAGAAGGTTCATAAGGAGATTGATCTTGTAGTGACACCAGCTGGAGATCCTGTGGCTATGGCCCATAGTAATAACTGTACATCTGATTTAAATGCTTGGGTATCCCTATTTGGTGAGTTTGCTAAAAGCCTAGGCGTAGAACTAGAAGTATCCAAGTTATATGAAGTCTTATATTTAAAAGCTCTTGAGGGAGATGCGGACTGTGGTGGCCTACTTTCCTATGGATATTATTCAGGAGAGCATATTACTCATTTTGAAGAGGGAAGACCACTGTTTGTCAGAAAACCCGATGCCAAATTCAATTTAGCTAATTTTATGAGGGTTCATCTTTATACAGCTCTAGGAGCACTAAAGACTGGTCTTGATATATTATTTAAGGAAGAGAATGTAGAAGTAGACCAGGTATTAGGACATGGTGGTTTATTTAAGACAGAGGGTGTTGGACAGAGATTCCTTGCGGCTGCTATGAATACGCCAGTTACTGTTATGGAGACAGCAGGAGAAGGCGGTGCCTGGGGTATTGCACTTCTAGCTGATTATATGCTTCGAAAGGATGGGCATGAAGCCCTGGATCAATACCTTTCAGAAAAGGTGTTTGCCGGCATGTCGGGTGTAACCATGGGGCCAGATAAGGATGATGTGGAAGGCTTTGAGCAGTTTATGCGTCTTTATAGCGCTGGGCTAGCCATAGAAAGAGCGGCTGTCGATGTACTAAGATAGTTGCTTAGAAAGGCTTTGCCTGTAGAACCTATGAAGGAAGCTAAGTATATAAGTGTTAATTGATAAACCATATAAATTAATAGAAAACGAGGTATCTTATGCTAGATAAACTAAAGAAAGAAGTATACGAAGCTAATATGGAGCTTCCGAGACGTGGTCTAATAACCTATACATGGGGAAATGTTAGCGGAATTGACAGAGAGCAGGGGTTATTTGTTATCAAGCCAAGCGGTGTCAGGTACGAGGAGCTAAAGCCTGAGGACATGGTAGTTATGGATTTACAGGGCAAGAAGGTTGAGGGAAGATATAATCCTTCCTCGGATACTGCCACCCATCTTGAGCTATACCTTGCGTTTTCTGAGATCGGCGGTGTGGTGCATACCCACTCCCCATCAGCTACAGCCTGGGCGCAGGCAGGCCGCTCCATACCATGCTACGGGACCACCCATGCAGATTATTTTTATGGAGAAATCCCATGTGCCAGAAGCCTTACTGCTGACGAAGTAAAGGATGCATATGAAAAGAACACAGGACTAGTCATTATTGAGACCTTTCAGGGTAAGAACCCGGTGCATGTACCTGGGGTTCTATGCAAAAATCATGGTCCATTTACCTGGGGTAAGGATGCGGCTGAAGCAGTCTATAATAGTGTTGTATTGGAAGAGATTGCGAAGATGAATCTTATGACAGAGCAGCTGAATGGAAATATGATTCCAGCACCTGAGTATTTGCAGGATAAGCATTTTCTTAGAAAGCATGGTCCAAATGCTTACTATGGTCAGGCTGGGGAAAGTTAGGTGAGCTATGAAAAATATCTGGCATGATATTAATCCGAACAGAATAAAGCCTGAGGATTTTGTAGCTGTTGTTGAAATATCAAAGGGAAGTAAGAAGAAGTATGAGCTTGATAAGGAAACTGGAATGATAATCCTTGATCGAATTCTTTATACATCCACGCATTATCCCGCAAACTACGGCTTTATACCGAGAACATATGGAGACGATAGGGATCCCCTTGATGTATTAATAATATGCTCTGAAGACCTTGAACCGCTTTCGCTTGTAAGATGCTATCCGATTGGGGTTATGAACATGATAGACAATGGTATGAGAGATGAGAAAATCATAGCTATACCCTTTAATGAACCAAATTTCAATATTTATAAAAACATAAAGGAATTACCACAGCATTTATTTAACGAGATGAGACATTTCTTCAGTGTGTATAAAGAGCTGGAGAATAAGGAAACGGCTGTAGATGAATTCGGAGGGCCAGAAGAAGCGTTAGATACAGTTCAGTACTGTATAGAGAACTATAATAAGAAATTCATAAAAACTTGATATATTGTCACTTGTTTATGAGGTTGCCGTAAAACATTGCCAGGAGCGCATTGTTTTACGACAGCCTCTTTTTTTGTACCTTGGTGCCATCTTGCTTTTGTACCAGGTACCAAAACAAGGTACCAAAACAAAGGTGTCCGATAAATGGTACCTGGTACCAAAATAAAAATAACTGGTAAAAAAATATTTTATAAAAAGGTATTGACAAAATTAAAAGCATCATATACTATACTAGTTAGTTACTCAAGTAGCTAAGCGATAAACCAAAGGAGGGATTGGCTTGAATATGAATTTCAATGAAGAACGACCTATATTTATTCAAATTGCCGAAGGGATAGAGGATGCCATTCTATCTGGAGCCTTTAGAGAGGAAAGTCAAATTCCTTCTATCACAGAATTTTCTGTTAACTACCGAATTAATCCTGCTACAGCTCTAAAAGGGATTAACATATTGGTAGATGAAGGAATTATATACAAGAAACGGGGGGTAGGTATGTTTGTAGCGAATGGGGCAGTAAAGCAGCTAGAGAAAAAAAGAAAAGAAGAGTTTTTTGATAATTACATCAAAAACTTAATAGAGGAAGCAAGGCGCTTAGGTATCTCAAAGGATGAGATTATAACACTGTTAGAAAGAGGGTATGTGAAATGAGTATAGAGGTTAAAAACAT
>CAZODB010000172.1:0-4844 GCA_964578425.1 uncultured Herbinix sp. | reverse complement strand
ATTACGATTAGTAGACAGTATGGAAGCGGAGGAAGGGAAATTGGAGAGAAGCTGGCTAAGAGACTGGGCATTCCGTTTTATGACAGGGAATTGATTACAAGAGCCGCAAAGGAAAGTGGATTCTCAGAGGCGGCATTTGAGAACGTAGAGAAAAAGGCAACCAACAGCCTCTTATATTCGATTTCAATGGGCATAAACGCATATGGCAATCATGATATTGGCTTTACCCATCTATCCTTGGATGACCAAGTATATCTCGCCCAATCCAATGTGATACGTAAAATTGCTACAGAAGGTGATAGTATTATAGTAGGAAGGTGTGCAGATTATATCTTAAGGGACAATATAGATGCTATTCATGTCTTTATATGGGCTGATTTGATTTTCAGGAAAGAAAGAGCCTTGAAGCTATATAATATGCAGGAGGATAAGGCAGAGGAGAACATATTAAAAATCGATAAACGAAGGGCCAATTATTACAACTACCATGCCAGTGAGAAATGGGGTAGGGCAGAGAATTACCATTTATCCATACGCAGTGACTATGTTGGTATTGACAATTCAGTAGAGCTGCTTGCGGACTATATTAAGTTTAGCGAAAGGGGATTGTAATTATCGTATGAAGCCTCGAGATAGAGTTAATCGAAAATACATGCAAATATCATTATATGTAATAATCACTGCCATCATAATATATATACTTTCATTAATAGCAAAAAGTGCACCAGTAATAATAGTATATTTAGTAGACAAATTAAGCTGGCTATTGAGAGTGGTCAGGCCTGTTATTCTGGGATTTGTATTTGCATATCTTTTGGATCCTATTGTTAGCTTTTTTGAATTAAAAATCCGAAAGTTTAGGATCTTTAAAAAGATTAAAAGACCTAGAACCCTGGCTGCAATTCTATCTGTAATCATCTTTTTTATTGCAATAGTGGGTTTGGTCTCCCTGCTGATCTACAGTGTAACTGATCAGCTAAGATTGGCTAATTTTGATGATTTTATAGGACTGGCCGAGCGGTATATGAAGAGTATAGAGTCCTTCTATAATTCTGTTCTTCAGAACATGGAGAAGCTAGATATTCGCTCATATCAACTAGAGCAGTATGTACAAGAGACATTAGCTGTTGTATTAAATGCATTAAAGGAATTTGCAGAGAGTACTGTAAACTCCATTACAAATATATCTAGTTATCTAACCACTATTATTTTTGGCTTTATAATCGGATTTTATTTTATAATTGACGGTAGGATGTTTACCTTATATCTAGACAAAGCATTTTGTGCTATGTTTTCAAAGAATACGAATAGAAAGATAAAGATTATGCTTAGCGACTTGGATTATACCTTCTCGGGATATGTAAGAGGACAGCTGGCGGATGCTTTCGTAATGATGATACTAATCAGTCTTGTTCTCTCGATTACAGGAGTTAAGTTTGCATTAGTAATAGGAGTACTTGCAGGACTCGGCAATCTAATACCATACTTCGGACCAATTGTAGCCTATATTAGCACAACTATTGTATGCCTCATAAACGGAGAAACACAAAAGCTTTTTATGGCCATGATATTGCTAATTATTATTCAATTCATCGACGGAAACTTTATAGGACCCAAGCTCCTAAGCAAATCCATAAAGGTCCATCCACTTATCATAATAATATCCTTAATATTCGGTAGTGCTATCGGAGGTTTTTTAGGAATGCTTTTGGCTGTACCGGTGGGTGCATATATAAAGCTGGTATTCGTAAGGTATATTGATAACAAAGCCATAAAAAAGAAGGAGGCAGAAAAGCCTATATACAATAAAGAAAACAAGGCTGATACCTAACCTTAAATCAATTTGCCAAATTGCATTATAATATTAAAGAAAACAACTTGCGAAAATATTTATTATTTTTTATAATTTATGGATACCTATTATTATCTAAATCGTCTAATATTTATCATAATAGGAAAATGTAAGAAATAATTAAGATATTAGTATGAATTATTTAAATGTTTTATTGTAGCTTTATAAGAGATATTGCTTTGCTTTATATATAGGAAGGTGTAGGATGAAAAATAAAAAAGAAAACATCATAGAAGTTAAAAACGCCAAAAAAATATATAGAATGGGTAAGGAAAGAATTGTCGCGGTGGATGATGTAAGCTTTACAGTAAAAAGGGGTGAATTCTGCTGCTTATATGGAGCTTCAGGATCCGGTAAGTCGACATTGCTTAACCTTATGGCTGGTATAGAAAAGCTTACGGCCGGTCAAATCATGATTAAAGGACATAACATACATAGAATGAGTGAAAAGGGATTAGCAAAGTTCAGACAAAACACATTGGGCTTCGTATTCCAGTCCTATAATCTTCTTAATTCCATGACCGCTCTGGAGAATGTAGAGCTGCCATTGGTCTTTAAGCACATAAATAGAAAGCGAAGGCGTAGAATGGCCAGACAGATGCTGACTAACGTCGGCCTGGGTGGTCGCCAGAAGCATAAGCCTACTGAGATGAGCGGCGGGCAGCAGCAGAGAGTAGGAATAGCAAGGGCCTTTGTAAGCAATCCGGAGATAGTGTTTGCTGATGAGCCAACAGGTAATTTGGACTCTAAAACCAGTAAAGAAGTTATGGACATAATAAAGAATATGGCACGAAAGAATAACCAAACAATTGTAATGGTTACCCATGACAAGGAGCTGGCGGAATATGCGGATAGGATTATCCATATCTTCGATGGAAGGATTGAGGAGATAATTAGTCTTAAGCCTGAGAATGAGACGAGTCAAAAAGGAATGGATGAGATTACCTCCCAGAAGGATGATTTTATAAGAGAGGATGTATTGCCGGTAGGGAACTCGGGATAAGATAGACATGGTGGTAATAAACAGGGTTGATAATTTATTAGAAATCATATAGGAAGTAGAGGGATATTAAATGAGAAAAAAAGCAAAGAAGTTAATGGTTTTACCGTTATTGGCCTTATTGATGTTACTGATTAATATGGTTGGAAATAATGCTATGGTAAATGCACAAGGAAATAAGGTGATTATTACTGAGAGGGAAGTTTATTTACTGGTTCCTGGTGAAACAAGAACAATTAAGGTTCCTATTAAGGCGGTTGGTGACACCATATATACACCTATTGTTATGGCAGAGGCTGGAACCTCACCACTTACTCTGTCTCAGCCTAAGCTAGTCTTAGATGGATTTGATTCACCACCTAATGTGCTTACTCCATATTCAAAACAATATATCGAGGTAGATATTACAGCTGATGAGACTGCTAAGATAGGTGTATATCCTATCGATTTGATAGTTACAGGGACATCATATGATATGGGAGATCAAATTCCTGTTGACGCTACCCTGACTGTTAATACTCAGATTTTAGAGGAAAAGGAACCTGCTCAATTAGCCATATATGAGGTTGAAGTAGATAATCAAACCATAGGAAAGAATATAAACCTATCCTTTAGGGTTAGGAATGTGGGCGAGATAACAGCTAGGAATGTATATGTAAGTATAGATTATGCAGAGACAGGCATGATAGCTGGATACTCCACAAAGAATATAAAGATAGATAATATTGCCGGTAAAAACGATACTTTTGTTAGGATACCGATTTCGACTCTACCTACAGCGAAACCCGGCATAAAGACGCTGACTATAAACCTTGATTATAAGATACAGGACGGTACAGCCGATAAGGATAGTCAAGAAATATATATTAACCTTAAAGAAAGTGATAAGGCACCAGGTCTTAATTTGGAGGAGTTTAGCTATAATACTGCGGCTAAGGCCGGTGAAAATCTGGATCTGGTATTAACACTTCAAAATACTGGCGAATCAACTGCTATTAATCCCCGTATCTACGTGGATGATGCCAGCATAGGAATAAGCAAGTTTATTAAGGATTATTTTACTGACTACATAGAGCTTAAAGATATAAAATCCTATCAAATAACTGAAGCGAAAATACCGCTAATTATTTCTAAGAAAAACACCGGTGGGGAACAAGTCATAACATTAAATCTGGTTTATTTTGATGCTGAAGGAGTAGAGTATAAATCCAGCGTAACCATATACCCCCATATAGAAGCCGAGGGAATTACAGAGGATGGCAAACCTATTGTCTTAGTTAGTAACGTTTTACAGTCTCCCAAACAGCCCGTGGCAGGGGGAAGACTAGAGGTTTCCTTTGATATGGAGAATAAGAGCACAATTGATCTTAATGAGTTTAAGCTTTCGCTTATTGATCTAAAAGGAAATACATTTATCCCTGTTAAATCAGATCCATATCATTATCTTGGAACACTAAAGGCCGGGGCAACAAAGAGAGTTACTATACCCCTTACTGTCTCTGAGAATATACCTGAGGGTCTAAACAATCTTTTAATAGATTATTCCTATACTGGCGGGAGCGATAGTATTAACATTCCCATTCTTGACGTTCAGAATGATATTGGAAGTGCCAGTAAGCCAAGGCTTATTATAAGTAATTATGAAGCGGATGTAGATGAGTTAAGAGCCGGTAGTGTATTTAACTTTGATTTTGAGATTCGAAATACTCATTCTTCTGTAGCTGCTAAGAATATAATAGTGACTGTATCTGGTAAATCACAAGCTGGGCAGGAGGTCTTTACTGTAACACAGGGTAGCAACAGCTTCTTTGTAAGCAAGATAGGACCAGGAGAGACGTTTTCAGAAGCATTGGAGATGAAGGTTAAATCAGATACAGCAACAGGTGCCTATCCCATAGATGTTATTATTGAGTATGAATATGATGGAATTGAGCCAAATCCCACCACAGGAGAAGTAGGTGAGAAAGGGAACTATGAGCTGAATTTACAGGT
>CAZODB010000171.1:3381-4865 GCA_964578425.1 uncultured Herbinix sp. | reverse complement strand
TATTGAGGAGAATTGGGATGTTAGAGGTTAAGGATTTACAGGTTTATTATGGTGTTATTCAGGCTATTAAAGGCATCTCCTTTAATGTAAATGAGGGTGAAATCATTGCTTTAATTGGTGCAAATGGAGCGGGTAAGACCACTATATTGCATACCATAACCGGATTGATTTCGCCTAAACAGGGGGAGATTCTTTATGATGGGGCCGATTTGAGTAAGATTCCAGCTCATAAAATAGTCTCTATGGGATTGGCACATGTTCCTGAGGGAAGAAGAGTGTTTTCACAGCTGACAGTATATGAGAATCTCCTTATGGGTTCATATACCAGAAGTGACAAGAACGAGATATCGGATACGCTGCAGCATGTATTTAAAAGGTTTCCCAGATTAAAGGAACGTAGAGGGCAGATGGCAGGAACCCTAAGTGGTGGTGAGCAGCAGATGCTTGCTATGGGAAGAGCATTAATGTCTAAGCCAAGGATAATATTTATGGATGAGCCGTCTATGGGCTTGTCGCCTATTCTTGTTGAAGAGGTGTTTGATATAATCAAAAGCATCAATAAGAGCGGAACCACAGTCCTATTAGTAGAGCAAAATGCAAAGAAAGCCTTATCTATAGCCCATCGTGCATATGTACTAGAAACCGGGAATATCGTATTAGAGGGTGATGCTAAGGAACTGATGAACAATGAATCAGTCAAAAAAGCATACTTAGGTGAATAAATAGGTTGGCTTGGCCAGCCTTTGGGAAGGTGAAGTCTATGAGCAAATATGTGATTACAATAGCTAGAGGATATGGCAGCGGAGGTAGAACTATCGGAAAAATGTTAGCTGAGGAGTTGGGCATACATTATTATGACCGTGAGCTTTTAAGACTGGCATCCGATGACAGTGGTATAAATGAGCAATTATTTGCCAAAGCAGATGAGAAGCTTAAAAAGAGTATCCTTTTTAAGATTGCACGTAAAACATATAAGGGGGAGTTGATTCCTCCTGACAGTGATGATTTTGTATCCAACGATAATCTCTTTAACTATCAGGCAAAGATTATAAAGGAACTGGCCGAGCAAGGCTCCTGTGTTATAGTGGGCCGTGCTGCTGACTATATCCTTAAGGATAATGAAAATGTCGTCAAGGTGTTTGTCCATGCGCCTTTAAAGACCTGTATCAAGACCCTTAAGGAGATGACAGGAAATAATGAGAAAGATATTGAAAAGCAGATAGAATCTATTGACAAGCATAGGGCAGAGTATTATAAATATTATACAGGTAGGAACTGGGAGGATGCTAAGAATTACGATTTATGCTTAAATAGTAGTCAACTGGGCTTTGGTAGATGTGTCGAAATAGTAAAATCCTATCTTGATATTCGTTTTAGGTAGATAATAAAGGCAAATTATTATTATATATTAATTAGGCTGTCACTAATCCTTATAAGTGACAGCTAAAATTATATAATATAGTTATACATAAAAATCATATAAT
>CAZODB010000171.1:0-3281 GCA_964578425.1 uncultured Herbinix sp. | reverse complement strand
ACATAAAAATCATATAATGCAGCTAAACATAAAAATCATATAATACAGCTAAACATAAAAACCATATAATATTGCTAAACATAAAAATCATATAATATGTCTAAAAAAACTATATACACATAAACATGAAAAACTATATAATATTATAATAGAAAAGAGGGAATAGAATGGTTTCTGATAAGATGATGGAATTTGTTAAAAACAGCTCAGTAATACGGGCGATGTTTGAAGAGGGAAAGCGCCTGTCTGATATTCATGGAGCAGAGAACGTATATGATTTTAGCCTTGGTAATCCAAGTGTAGTGCCCCCGATGCAGATAAAAGAAGCATTGATAAATGTATTGAATGAGGAGGAGCCAGGCAAGATCCATGGGTATATGAACAATTCTGGCCATGAGGATGTAAGAAAAAGCATCGCTCTATCTATAAACCAGAATTTTAAAACAAGCTTTAAATCTGATAATATAATTATGACAGTAGGTGCTGCAGGGGGCTTAAATGTTATATTAAAATCCTTACTAAATCCCGGAGAAGAAGTCGTGACCTTTGCTCCCTACTTTGGAGAATATAAAAATTATGTCAGTAATTACGATGGTGTATTAGTAGCTATATCACCAAACACCATTGACTTTCAACCAAATCTTGATGAATTTGAAGACAGGATAAGTAATAGAACAAAGGCGGTAATTATAAATTCACCCAATAATCCCACAGGAGTGGTGTATTCAGAGGAAATCATTATAGAATTAGCCAAAATACTTGAAAGAAAGCAGTTGGAGTATAATACATCCATCTATTTGATATCGGACGAGCCTTATAGGGAATTGGTATATGATAATGTAGAGGTTCCATATCTCACTAAATATTATAGGAATACCATTATTGGGTATTCATTTAGTAAATCTCTATCACTTCCCGGTGAACGCATAGGCTATCTTGTTATTCCTAATGAAGTGGATGATTACATGAATTTAGTATCTGCAGCCAATGTGGCAAACCGTATACTTGGCTTTGTCAATGCTCCATCCCTTATTCAAAGAGCGGTGGCAAGGTGTCTTGATGCCAAGGTGGATGTGGAGGTATATAATAGAAATAGGGAGCTACTATATAATAATCTCTTGTCCTATGGATATGAATGTGTTAAGCCCCAGGGAGCATTTTATCTATTTGTAAAGGCTTTAGAGGAGGACGACAGGAAATTTGCAGAAGAAGCAAAGAAGCATAATATTTTAATAGTACCAGGCTCATCCTTTGGATGCCCGGGCTATGTTAGAATAGCATATTGTGTAGATTATAAAATGATTGAAAGATCCTTGTCTGGCTTTAAGAAGCTAGCAGTCGAATATAAAAATAAATAAAAACTAATTGTAAGCAGATTTTAATAATATAAGATATGAATAAATTTGTGGGAGGAAGTGTTAGCTATGGAGGTTAAGTATAAAAATACTTGGGAGAATAACATCAGACGAGTAACACCCTATGTTCCAGGGGAGCAACCAAAGGATAAATCCATATTGAAACTAAATACAAACGAGAATCCTTACCCCCCTGCACCAGGCGTAGAAAAAGTTCTGAGGGATATAGATGTAGACAGCCTGAGACTTTATCCAGATCCTACTATAGGACCTCTTGTTGATGAGCTTGCAAGATTTTATGAGGTAGATAAGGAGCAGGTATTTGTCGGAGTGGGCTCGGATGATGTTCTGGCTTTGGCCTTCTTGACTTTTTTTAATTCTAATAAGCCTATCCTTTTTCCCGACATAACATATTCCTTTTATCCTGTTTATTGTGATCTGTATAGGATACCTTATGAAACATTACCCTTAGACAAGGAGTTTAGGATAGTTAAGGAGGATTATTATAAGGATAACGGGGGAGTGGTAATAGCTAACCCCAATGCCCCTACATCCATATATGAGGAAAACTCTACTATAGAGGATATTATATCCAATAATCCGGATTCCGTAGTGATTATCGATGAGGCTTATATAGATTTTGCAGGAGAGTCTGCTTTATCCTTAGTTAAGACTTATGAAAATCTCTTAGTTGTGCAGACTTTTTCTAAATCAAGGTCTATGGCAGGAATGCGTATAGGTTATGCTATTGGAAGTAAGAAGCTTATTAAAGCATTGAATGACGTAAAATATTCATTTAACTCCTATACCCTAAACCCAATATCCATATTAGCAGGAGTGGAAGGGGTAAAAGATAAGGACTACTTCAGCGAAACAATCCAAAGCATAATTGATTTACGTTGTGAAGCAGAGAAAGCTTTGCAAGAGCTTGGATTTAGCTTTCCAAAGTCAGGAGCAAATTTCCTCTTTGTTACCCATGATTTCATCCCAGCTAAGGAGCTATATGAGGCTTTAAGGGAGAATGGTATATATGTAAGGTATTTTGATATGCCAAGAATCGACAATTATTTGAGGATAACCATAGGTAAGAGACATCAGATGGATAGGCTATTTGATTTTCTTAAGAAGTATATAGAAGCTAGATAATGTTCATCAAGCTTTTGATCTAGGATGTACAGCTTATGCAGGGAAACCTATAGATCAGAAGAAGTACGGGAAGGCGTGGTTATGGGCATGAATTATCAATTAGAGCTTGATAAGATAATAGAAGGAATCGAAGTTAGTGATAGGTTGAAAGTACCTAAGCTCCTGATTCATAGTTGCTGTGCGCCCTGTAGCAGTTATGTTTTAGAATATCTGTCCAAATATTTTGAGATAACAGTTTATTACTATAATCCCAACATATATCCTGAGGAAGAGTATGCCAGAAGAGTTAAGGAGCAAAAGGAATTAATTGAATCGATGTCATTGAAGAATTCAGTATTATTTGTAGCTGGCAAGTATGAGCCTCAGAAATATTACGAACTGATTAAGGGACATGAGGAAGATATTGAGGGTGGTGACAGATGCTTTATATGCTATCGCATGAGACTAGAGGAGGCTGCCAGAGCTGCTAAGGAAGGTGGATATGAATTCTTTACAACAACACTTTCAATAAGCCCACATAAAAATGCAAGCAAGCTAAATGATATTGGTGAAGAATTGGCATCGAGCTATGGTGTCTTATATCTACCATCTGATTTTAAGAAGCGCAATGGCTACAAGCGCTCAATCGAATTATCAAATGAATATGGACTTTACCGTCAGGATTATTGCGGCTGCATTTTCTCAAAGAGAGCCAGAAAAAGCCGTCCTCTTAAAGAGATATAGATGTAATTCTGATTATATAGAAATGCCTATTACAGGATTAGTAGCTATAATAAAGAT
>CAZODB010000170.1:0-4875 GCA_964578425.1 uncultured Herbinix sp. | reverse complement strand
TTTCTTTTGCCATTTGTATTTCATCTTCATTAAGCTTACACCTTCTCTTGGCTTCAATCCATAATTCTTTGCTATAAGCCATTAAACGTCATGCCCTTTCTTTTTAATTCTTCTTCAAGTTGATATAGTTTCGCAATTTGTTCCAGCTCATGAGCTGTTCCATTCTCAACCTTTTATACTACTTAATGCTTGAGCAATACGAGTAATATCCACACAACGCCTTCTCTTTGCACTGCTATAAAATTTCTTATATCTACCTTCATCCTTATTCTTCTGTGCATCTGTAAGAAGATATATAAAAATATCTGTCAAATCATCTTTACATTTTTCTAATCCCTGTTCTGCCACCCATCTTGCTCTATCAAAATTATTATGCTCCTTATAATATTCTATCAACCCTACATATGTTTCGTTTTTCTTTTCCAAATGTGTTTCCAGATAGGAAACATATTTGTCGTCTCTCCCATATTGATGGTATAAATAAGCAGCTTTTTTCTCATGGTATCCAGACTTCTCCAATATCTCTGCGAAGGCAAGGAACTCTTCCGGTTTTGTACACATTTTTTCTGAAAGCTCTAACATTGGATCATAGCAGCTATAACAATTATAGTAATCATGTTTGATAATATCAGATAGAATATTTTTTCTTAATTCCCAATCTTCCTCTACAAGCTTGTTCCTTTTTATTAAAGCTTCACTTATCTTCCATATTTCTTCGATTTCCCATTGATCATCAATGTACTTCTCATACCTTAGAATATTATACAACTCTTTGATTTGTTCCCATGAAGCTGCAAGAACAGAAACCTTTTGTTGAGGAGTTTTTAGTATCTGATCTATGCATTTCAACTGTATATTCATCAATATTTCCCTTTTTCTTTCAAGTCGCTTCTCATATAAAAACTTCTCGTGAGAATACCGAGCTCCAGAAAACATATTTTTAAACTTATTCTCTTCCTCCAAAATCTCCGCATTTAATATATTCATCATATGATCAAATAAATCACTTGGGAGTTCTTCTCCAATAAGCATGCTAGGGTGATTCTTCTTACATATGGGTTGTTCAAATATGTCAACCAATCTTTTAGCTAGTGCTAGTCCATCCCATCTGTCCGCCTGCTTCATACACGCTGTAATCCAAACTGCTCCAATATCATTAATACTCATAGACAGCATACCTTCATCAGCAGCATCTAACAATGTAAATGGGGAATCATCTTCAAAATCATCGGAATCTGGAGCTTCAATTACCTTGAACTCCAGCTTGCAAATGCGATCTAAAATATCAGCCACAGCTTTATACTCATTTAAGATCAGCAAATCATTGCAACCCATGAAAATTCTGTTCAATAAAGAGAACGCCTTTAGCGGATCATTATGCCACACTTTCCAATCATCCATATACCTACCATTATCATCAAACTCGTAATAATGTGTCTCATATTCAATATAAATTTCACCACTCTCTACCTTATCGCATAATTCTTCGATTTCTTTTTGGTTTGGCATATATATAATTTTCTTTTCACTGGAAAGTGACATTAAAAAATCTTCCTGCTTGCTCTCTTCCAGTAATTTTGCCTGAGTCAGAATCCATTTGTCCTTTTCTGACTCAGACATTTTGTCTAGTTGTTTTTTAACCAGTTTTATAAACATTATCATTTCCCCTTGTATGTATAAATTGTTACTTGTTAAGACAGTGCTTTTGTTAAAATTTTATTCAATTTATCAATGTCAAATTGTTCTTTATCTTCACAATAATTCCGAATAATTTTGTCAATCTGCTCATCAATTGGAACTATCCTGTATGTCGTTACTGGCTCAAACTTGTCTCTCTTCCCATATTCAATCTCTCCCAGTTCATATCTGAATATCCTTTTGAGATTTCTCAGCTTTATACCAGTTTCAGATATTAGTTCAACCACTCTTAAATAATATTTCTCCTTTATCCCAATAAAATCTTCTCTTCTAAATAATGTTAAGACTAAATCATTCTGTTTCAATTCCCTTAGCCATTCTTCGTAATTACCTATATTATCTGACAGTTCAAGTTTGCTCAATAAACAAGCTGCCAACTCCTCATAATGCAAATACTTCCACTTAACCATTTTGCCACCACAATTACTACACTTCAAAAAGTCTCCTCCTTCCAAGTAGTATCTCCTATAATAAATCGCTATTTCCTATTTAATTGCATATTAGATGTATTTATCAACTGAAAAATGCCCCATAAATTATTTTAAAAAGGGTCCACTATTTATTGTTATTAATCCATGTAATCGTTTCTTCATATCTATAACTTGTATCTCTTGACATGTCCATGATATGAGTTTTATAAGCCAATCTATCCACAATAGCGCCAGTTATTATTGGGTCTTTAAATATTTCATCCCAGCGATCAAACGTCAAGTTTGTTGTAATAATAATTGTTCCTTTATCATTACGGTAATATAATACTGCAAAGACACACCGGCGTATAATTAAAACCTCATCAGGTGTATCTCTCTATCCTATTAACTGAGACTCTCTGATATGTTTATAAAGGTTATCCTCTTCTTTCACCAGTATGTCGTAAGAGGGTTCTTCTTTCTGAAAGAATGTTCCATATAAATCGATTACTACAACTATACCAATCTTACTTACACCATTGAATATGAAACTTACAACTCCCCCATAATTATACTTTGGTTTATCTAACATTATGTTGCCTCCTAAGCCCTTGATCGAGTCAACCTTCTACGGTACTACAGTCCGGACTTACTCATCTGCTTCTACTATCAACTTATCTTGTGATGCTCTCATATTTGTTCTTATTAGGTATTCAAACGCATCATAATGATCAAGCCCCACAGACTCCATCAACTCTCTCACATCTTCTCTATTTCGTGGTGGTGTTCTAGATACTATGAATGCTGGCGTTATGTTCCTACGTATATATTTATCCAACTTCAAATCAATATCAATACTCGGAATTCCCATAAATGCATAAGGGGACAGTTTTTGCACTTCCTCTATCTCATCATACATAGGTTCGAATACATACATAAACTCCTCGTTCCAGTAATGGTAATAGGTCAACCTACATACTGGATATTTCACACCTTCCCATACTGTTTTGATTATTGCCCTCCTTACGTAATCAGGCTCTCCTTCTATCGGCACTAAAACGTCTTCTGGATACCTCAACACACTACTCAACTCCTTTACAGTAAAGATTAGAACATTTACCAAATTCTCCAAAGATTCTATCATATCTATACTTTACTATTACTTTGTAGAAGGATTTCCTCTGCTCACTTATAAATGGTGTAGTGTCTATTAAGTAAGCAAGTCTATCAAAGTCAAAGCTATTAAGTAACCATAGTGCAGCTTCTGTGCAAGCAGAATATCTCATGCTCTTTATAATCTCATAGTATGATGATTTCTTACCTTCTAGTAGTATTTGCGATGTTGGGAACTCTACCGTTCTTCTCTCTAGCTCGTTATTATCGTTCATAACATTTAACAGGTCTTCTTCTTTTAATCTAGGAAATAAAGAAGAACCATTATCAAATACAGGAGCGATACTATAGCTGTTTGGTGATTTTAAAAATCCCCAATTGTACCCATGTCTATCAAAATTTGCAATCAAAGCGTCTACTACAAATTGTTTCCAGAAGAACAGTTCGACATTATCCTCAGTAAGTTTCTTGTGCTTGCTTAGTAAGTACAATATTTCTTTATAATCATAAGTAGTATGTTGGCCTTTATCTGTTTCTAAAGAAGATTCTCCTATGTTGTTAAACTCTACTAATTCATAAACACTACCTGCTACAAAATCAGATAATAGCACAACCTCAGAGCCTTTATATATGCCTAGTCTTGTGCCATGTGCCATAATTCCTAGCATATTGAACATTTGACTTCCTAGGTACTCACTCACGTGGCTTAGAGTAGCCGTATTGTTCACTATCTTCGGAAACTTTACAATAAAATCTTCTCCTTCGAATACTATTCCAATTTTCTTTTCGGAACCACCATAGTTTTTATTTGATAAGGCACAACTACTATAATCCAATATTTCCATAATAACAACACTCCTTGTATATAACTTTAATATAACATCTATCTCTGCTAAAGCTTATACCACCCATTCAGTTACCATATATATATATGGTATCAACTAGAAGCTCTTTTTACTTCTATACACAACACTTCTGTTATGTAATTATACTGGAGTAATGTCTTAATTGCAATTGATGTACTAAAAATGTTACTTATTCTATTTAACACCTTTAACCTTAATAAATTGATAGACTAACCTACCAACAAAAGATCACCATAGCTTATGAGACTACGGAGACCAAGTATACCCACTTAGCTAATCTTGCACCTAAAGTTAGAGCATTTGCCTGTAGATAGCAATGCCTTACCACATTCAGTACAAACCAACTTTTGAACCAGATTTAATTTGCCAGGAGAAACACCAAGCTCACTCGCTTCCTCAACTCGTTCTTTTCCTATGCTAGTTGTTTGCTCCCAACAGTCATATCCAGTACATAGTTTTTAACAGCAATCTTTTTGGGAGCCACAGATTCACTAGCTTTTACTGAATTCACAGGCAATAATATAACAATCAAAATAAATGTCATAATAAATGTAATAGATTTTCTTTTATAGATGGTACTCATAAAAATATACCTCCCAATTTCGATTAAGTATGATAATTCTTATATATAGTTTACCAAATTTTACAATACAATATAAGCCCTAAATTATAAACAAATAATATTATTTGACTTAAATCCGACTTATTCCACTTATATACAAAACATACTGCTACGCCTGTTTAAGAAACATATCAAATATTAAATTAATACGCAACCCACCAACAAA
>CAZODB010000169.1:0-4927 GCA_964578425.1 uncultured Herbinix sp. | reverse complement strand
CCACCTGCAATAAAAAACAAGGCACCCATAAAGCTTGTGAAAAAAATCATCATTGAAAACATTGATCTGCCATCTTTGTAAGCCGTCAGAACAGAGTCAATTGGATACTCCTTTGAGGAGTTATTAAGATTATCTTCAAGCTGCTTAATAATCGATTCAGTCTTCTCCCAACTTTCAAAATCAAATTGACGAATGATTCCGACATATTTAGGCTCTAGTATTTGAAGCAGTTCCTGATAATCTGAATCGCTTATTATCAATGTTGTTTTTGAGGGGAAAACCTCCATATTAATTCCCTTGGCTGAAATAGTATAGTTCATGCTATTATCAGCAATTTTTAAAGGCTTTTCTACATCTCCTGCTAACATGGTAATTTCCTTAAGCCCTGATAACTCTGTATATCCGGGGACCCAGGTGTTAGCAAGCTCCAAAATATCTCCATTATTAACACCGCTTCCAATCCCGTTAATCCTCTGAAAAGTGCTGTCACTGATAACTGGCTTGAGCTCCAGCCCATCAGAAGCCTTGTAGGATAAGGCAAGAAACTCCAATTCCTTTTCCCTAATCAGAGAAGCTTCTCCATTGTTTATTATACCTGTAAGCTTTCCTTCATCAATACTATTAACCTCACCAAGCTGAACAAATTGTATATCTGCATTTCTTCCTGCCTCGGCCATGTTTCTTGAAATAGATAATAAAGCATAAGGCGATGCTATAAAAAATATAAACATAGCAGTTAGTATAGAAAGAACAAATATAATGCCCCTATTCTTTCTAAAATTATATTTCTTTTCGCTAAAGCTTAACAAATGACTATAATATCTTTTTTTATTTGCTCTTATAAATTTCAGATAAAGGCTTCCTATATTATCTAATATCAAATATAGAGCAACAAAGGCTATAATCGCATATACAAGATACATATAGCCCATATTAGAAAAATTCTCATCCTGAGATATTAATAAGGCAAATATAAAGCTTCCCATAAATAAGGCTATACCTATAATGCCAAGCAAGAGGCTTCCAGCTTTGTCCGTGCTTCTCCTTGGCCTTTTTAATAACTCAATTATACTAAGCTTAATTATTGTTCTTCTCCCTGTAAATACTGCAACCATATAAATGACCAGAAATACAATACTTGTTAACGCAAAGCTTTTATAGTCGAGGTAATAGGATAGCTCTGCTGCAGGAACCAATTCATAAATGACCAGAAAAAACAGCCTCGAAAACATTACACCTGATATAATACCAATAATAAAGGAGCCAGATAATATAATAATATTCTCAATCCAAATCATCTTGCTGATGTTTTTCTTAGTCATCCCCAGCATCATAAGCAGACCAAATTCTCCACACCTTGCTTTTATAAAGGAGTTGTGGGCATAATTAATAAAAAATACCGAGAATATAAAAAGAGCTAATATTCCCATATAAATTAAATATATAAACTCTGTTTTTACTGAGAATTCATATAAACTCTTATTATAGTATGTGGTTGAAAAGACAAAAAACACCATAATGGTAAAGCTACAGCATAGAAAATATGATAAATACCTCCTGATATTGAAGATAAGATTTTTGATAGTAACATCCCTAAAGGTCATTGTCCATCACGCTCCAATACCGCAAGACAGTCCAGAATTGTATCAAAGAATTCTGACCTGCTTCCCTTTTTTACTATCTCCATACTCAAAAGCCCATCCTTAAGGAAAATAATTCTCTTACAAAAGCTTGCAGCAAAGGCATCGTGTGTGACCATTACGATAGTTGCCTCTCTATCATTATTCATTCTCTCAAGGCAGGTCATTACTGCCCTTGAGGATTTAGAGTCAAGATTTCCTGTGGGCTCATCTGAAAATACAATATTAGGATTATTAATTAGTGCACGACATACCGCACAACGCTGCTGCTGGCCCCCTGACACATTATAAGGATACATTTCTGCAATATCACTAATGCCTACAAAGTCCATTAGCTCCTTGCATTTTCTTTCCATACTCCCTGGCTCCTCCTTACCTAGCACCAGAGGAAGCATGATGTTCTCCTTTATTGTAAGACTGTCTAGCAAATTAAAGTCCTGAAACACAAAACCCATATTGCTTCTTCTAAATAAAGCCAGTTCCTCATTAGACATTACAGAAAGCAATTTTTCATTAATTAAAACATTACCTGCAGTAGCTGAATCTATACCACTTAATATATTAAGCAGAGTGGTCTTTCCGCTACCCGAAGGACCCATAACACCTATGAATTCGCCTTTGTTAACCTGAAGATTAATTCCTTTAAGAGCCTGAACACTGATTTCATTATCCTTGGATCCATAATACTTAACTATATTATCCGCTTTTAGTACACTCATCCTTATTCTCCTTTCAATTGCCTAGCTTAATTATAGTGTGTTATATACACTCATTAAATCGAATTAGCTTACGCAACCTTACAATTTTGAAAGGTAATAGATGTTTACGGTTGTACCCTCTCCCTGTTTAGAGCTTATTTCAAGCTTATGACCTAGTCTTTTTGCTATTCTATCGGCTATATACAAGCCGATCCCGGTTGAGTTATTTACTCTTCTTCCGTTATCCCCCGTAAAGAAGGGTTCGAAAGCACGATTTAAATCATAAGAAGGAATACCAATTCCCTCGTCCCGAATCGATAGCATAAGACCATCCTTTGATGAGGAGATCTTAATCCATATCCGATGGTAGGGCATGATTTGATCCTTATGGGTATCTAGGTTTGGTTCTTTCACTGGAACATCTGAATATTTTATTGCATTTATTATAAATTGCTCAATCATAAGCTTATGCCACTTTTTATCTGTAAAAACAGTTGCAGTCTCCACCTCTAAGAGAATCTCAGGAAAGACATTATGTATGACAAATCGTTTCTTAAGTCCACCTAATATCTGTCGTGTTTCCTTAACTAAATCAATATTCTCAGGGCTATAGTCCTTTTCAAAGTTGCTAAGCCTTATTAGGCTTAATAGCTGTTCAACACCATTATGCAGCTTATCATTTTCTTCTGTTATGCTTATAAGACTTTCCTGTGCTTTTATAAGACTTATCTGTTCCTGGCTGGCTGTAAAGCTAATAACAGATATGTAGGTTTTTAGTTCATGAACCCATTGGGATAGGAAGCGCTGCTGCCATTCATTATCAACCTTCATAGTATTTAACTGATTGATATATTTATTATGTAGCTCATTAATAACTGATGATGTCTCCTTATGCATTTCATTGTAGGGCTGAAGCTGATAATCAGGATTATAAATGCACTTTTTAAGTTTATTATAAAAGCTTATATAGGGGATTCCTTTAATGATCATTATGAGAAGGTAGCCATATAAGGCAATGGATAGCGGATATAATATTTCCACCTTAGAATCAGAGGTAATATGGTAGAACATAATTATAAAAGCAACAGTAATAAAATAAATAATGCTTATTAATAGGTTGTCCTTCAGAAATCTAAGAAATGCTCTTTTTCTCATGATTGTCCTCATTTCCGCGAGTATTTTGCGCATATAGGCTTGTGTATACTAGGCTGATAAAAACTTGCTAGGTATAATTAGAGCTTTTAGCTATATGAAATCTATAACTATTTCACTTCACACTTAATTATCCTTATCATTCCACACAAAAATATAACCGGAGCCACGTATGGTTTTTATAGTCTCAACTATCCCAAGCTCACTAAGCTTAGCTTTAAGTCTAGAGATATTAACTGTCAGAGTATTGTCGTCAACAAATGAGGAGTCATCCCACAGCTCCATCAGAAGCTCAACCCGCGAAATAATAGTATTACATTTATCCATGAAGCATTTCATCAGCATATATTCATTCTTACTTAAATCGATCTCCTGCCTTTTGTAACTTAATTTAAAATTATTAGGGTTAATAGAAAGATCACCCAGATTATGATTTGTTACGGATGATGCATATTCTCCGTAAGCCCTTCTTATAGATGCTCTTATTTTAGTTAAAAGCAGTTCTAAATTAAATGGTTTAACCAAATAGTCATCGGCTCCAAGCTCAATACCCATTATCTTTTCAGCATCACTATCTCTTGAAGATACAATTATAATAGGAACAGTTAGCTTCTTACGAATAAAACGGCATAAATAAAAGCCGTCCAGATAAGGAAGTGTAATATCCAGAAGTATCAGGTCCGGCTTGGCTGCTATAATTTCTTGTTCAACGGCCTGAAAATTCTGGATTTGCAACACCTCATAATTATGCTTTTGCAAGAATTCACCTATAAGCACATTTAGTTTAAAGTCATCCTCAATCAAAAGTATTCTGTTCATCTTGTTCACCCGCTTTAAACTCTATAATTAATACCTGTCTTTATCCTTTCCACATCTCACTTCATCTACCAGTTTTTGTACATCTTCCTCATCGTTTAATCCAATATCTTCTGCAACACCTTCAAAGGCTCTCTGAGCTTTATAAATTGCTTGTGCTGATGCATTATTAATTACAATTTCGCCATTTGGTTTTTGGACATCCCGTCTCATATTCTCCTTTTTTATTGCTATCTTTTCTAAAAGCTTGGGCTGGATTTCAGAATAAGTCCAGTTACTGGGTAACTCTTCAAATAACTCAATTCTCGCAATTTCGAAGTTTGGCAGCTTACCAAACACTCTTATATCAGCATAATATAATTTACCAAAGGTCTCTACCTTATTTTCGATCGCTCCGTCAATACCACAATATGAATATATACTTACAGGTTCAATAATGTAATCTATCGCACCGGTTTCTTCATAAAGTTCTCTTTTTGCTGTTGCTAAAATATCCTCGCCAGGCTCCCTGTGACCACCAGGGAATTCATATGTATCTCTATCCTTATGCTTGCATAGTACCCATTTTCCCTTATACTTAGCTGCAATTACTGCAAACATTAGTTCATTATCATCAACATT
>CAZODB010000168.1:0-4948 GCA_964578425.1 uncultured Herbinix sp. | reverse complement strand
TCTCCTTCAATCATAATCTCGATAAAAGCCTTATTTACCATATCCATTTCTTTCTTACAATCCTTGTATTTATAATCCATCTCCTTGCCGCCGACAATACAAGGAAGCTCAGCCATATCACTCGGTACTGTCCAGTCAAGAGTAATATTCGAAAACGGTGCCTGGGTTCCCCAACGACTTGGTGTGTTAACACCATACACAAATGACTGTATACATTGCTTTACTTCCTTATATGTAAGATTATCAACTCTTACAAATGGTGCTAAGTACGTGTCAAAGGATGAAAATGCCTGTGCTCCGGCCCATTCGTTCTGCATTATACCTAGGAAATTAACCATTTGGTTGCATAATGTAGACAAATGACTTGCAGGAGATGATGTTATCTTTCCGGGTATACCGCCTAAGCCCTCTTTAATTAGCTGGTTTAATGACCATCCTGCACAATATCCTGTCAGCATGGATAAATCATGAATATGTATATCTGCATTGCGTTGAGCATTCCCTATTTCTTCATCATATATTTCTGACAGCCAATAATTGGCTGTTACTTTTCCTGAGTTATGTAAAATTAAGCCACCTACTGAATATGTAACCGTAGAGTTCTCCTTTACTCTCCAATCCTCTTCCTTCACATAGCTGTTAATTGTTTCTTTGTAATCAAGGATTGTAGATTTCATGTTACGAATCTTTTCTCTATTCTTACGGTACAATATATATGCCTTAGCAACATCAGTATAACCAGTTTGTTCAAGTGTACGCTCGACACTATCTTGAATATCTTCCACATGGATTTTATTTTCTTTGATCTTATCCTGGAAATCCGCTGTAACCCGTAATGAAAGTAAACTAATAATTTCATCAGTATAAATCTTTTCAGTGGCATTAAATGCTTTTGTTATTGCTTCACTTATCTTATGTAGGTCGAATTCCGCAACCTGGCCATCTCTTTTTAGAACATTAATCATCATATGTAACAGTCTCCCTTCCCATCTATTATCTTTTCTTTATTTTGAGGATTTTGCTTACTAGCTTTAATGATTTAATAGTATCAGAATAGATATATTAAGTCAAGATAAAATACTAGATATATGAAGACTTTTCAGACCCTCCACAATATCTAGTATTATTTAGTGTTTAATGCCTATAATATTATTCTTAAATAAGCCGACAGAATATGGCGTATATACAGTGTTATATAAGTTTTATATATCATCTTCTACGATTCTATAAAGCCTTATTAAGCTCCTTAGAAATATATGCCTTGACATAGATACCATCCTGTCTAAATTCTTCCTCCAGAAGCTGCCCATATTTTCGTATGGTCTGAATTTTACCTGCATCATTATAAGAAAATACCTTTTCTATAAGTATTTTCTGTTCCATTAGCACCTTTTCTATAAGCTCCAAAAGATTATCTACTCCCATACCGGTCTTGGCTGATATCTTTATGGTATGATCTGCTTTAAAATCCTTTAAGATCTGTTCTTCCTCCACCTTATCCTGTTTATTAAATACCGTTATAATTGTTTTATCCTTAATACCCAAGTCGGCTAATGTATCATATACAAGATGCATCTGCTTATATGCATCGGGATTAACGCTATCCACCACATGTAAGATTATATCTGCATATTTAGCTTCCTCTAATGTGCTTCTAAATGCATTAATAAGATGATGGGGAAGCTTTCGGATAAAGCCAACTGTGTCTGTAAATAAAACCTGCTGCCCACTATCCATGGAATAATTTCTTGTGGTTGGGTCTAGGGTTGCGAAAAGCTTATCCTCCTCTAGCACTCCTGCATTTGTAAGATAGTTTATTAATGTTGATTTACCAGAATTGGTATAACCGACAATGGCAATCACAGGAATATTACTTCTACTTCGAAGGCTTCTGGCAGTTTCTCTATTTTTCTCCAAGCCTTCCAGTTCTTTTTTTAATTGGGATATACGTTCTCTTATATGGCGACGATCCTCTTCAAGCTTTTTTTCACCCGGACCTCTTGTGCCGATTCCTCCTCCAAGTCTTGATAGGATATTACCCATACCCACAAGCCTAGTTGAGCGATACCTCAGCTGTGCCATCTCCACCTGGAGCTTACCCTCCTTAGTGACGGCACGTTTCGCAAATATATCCATAATAAGCACTGTTCTGTCCAAAACAACCGTCTGTAAGGCATCCTCAAGATTCTTAAGCTGTGCCGGTGACAATTCATCATCACAGACTACACCGGTGGCATCCGTCTCAAATATTAGCTGCTTTACCTCCTCTAGCTTGCCTTTTCCAATATAGGTCGTAGGATGTATCCTTTCCCTATTCTGTATTAGCATACCCGCCGTAAAACCCCCGGCGGTATTAACTAATTCACTTAACTCCTCCAGAGATTCCTTTGTATCATCATTATCAGAAACGGTCACACCTATCAGTATGAACCTTTCCTCCTGATCCTCTAAATCATATAACTTAGTCATGCTTAACCCCATTCCTACATACGTATTTTATATCTAAATTCGTACCAATGATTGATTATTTGAGTCCCTGCTTAATCCGATAATCTCGACATTACAAAGGATTTCTCTTTTATGGCATCCTTGTCCTCTGGGTAAGCAGTTATATAACTTCTAAGCTTAGTAAGAGCTTTCTCAAAATCCCCAAGCTTCTCATATACAATAATTTCATTTTTCAGAAGCACCCTCATCGTATCATTACTCGCATATCCTATTCCATCTTCCAAATATATCAAGGCCTGCTCATATTCCTCCGCTTTGATAAGGCAGGATGCAAGCTGATTATATACCTCAGGGGTACTAATACCACCTTCTTCTATATATTTCTCATAATAATACTTTGCAGTAGAATAATCCTTCTTATAGCTATAGATCTCACCTATATAGAAATATGCATCTATAAACCCATTTGCAAAGCTCTCGCTCAACTCAGGAAAAGCCTGGTCATGGAGCCCCTGATAAAAATGAATTTTAGCAAGGTTAAATTTATCCGCTTTTGTTTTGACTTCTATCTGTGCCGCTTGGCTTAGTACCTCATGTGCATCTGTATCTTTGCCCATTTCTCTTAAAAGGTTGAATTTCCTAAAATAATATTGATAATTGTTCACATCTAAAGCAATCGCTTTATCATAATCATCCAAACCCTTATCATAATCACCAGTTTTTTGATATGTATAAGCACGATCTATCAATAGCTGCGCTTCCTCACCAAACTGCTCAATTATCTCAGTATAAATCTCTGTAGCTTTCTTATAAGCACCGTTAGACATAAGTGCTTTTCCCTTATAATACAATATATCCATATCTAGATCTGATAATGCATCGATGTTTAGAGCATCATCAAAATACTTAATTGCTTCCTTGTAACTTTTCATATTCATATGGGCAATTCCTTTGCCTCTTAAGGCACGCTTATTATTCCCTATAACTATAGCCATGCCTTTATCTATAATAACACGGTCAAACTGCTCTATAGCCTCGTCATAACGCGATAGACCTATAAGCGCCATACCATAGTCTATATAGTATTCCGCCCGGTTGGGATTCGCATCTATCGCGGAAGCGAAACTCTTAACCGCCTCTTCATAATCGCCATTAGCAAAATATTTCTTTCCGCTTCGATAATAACCGCCCGCTTCTGAGCAGCCAGTAAGTATGATTATCATAATAAAGAGTAATCCAATTGATAAAACTCTTTTAGGGATTTGATTTGTTCTCATTATGACAGCCTCCAAACGTTCGGTACCCGGTACCACCACTATATATTGTGCTTACTCACATTATACAACACCATCCATGATATGGCAACAATTTCAGACACTATAATGCAGTAATATCCACATTACTTAATTGAAAAAAATTCCACATTCATGCGGAAATATAAAGCTTATAATCTTATGTCTATGCAGTTTTGTCAGTTTCAAAATAATAACAGGAGGCTGCTTTATGGTTATATAAGCAACCTCCTGTATGTTGAAAATAAACAATTCTAATATGATACTACAATCAAGCTCTACACAATCTTATATTTAAAATATAGAAAATGTCAGGAACAGTGTAGCCATTATAGATGCTACTAGCGATACGACTGTAATCTGAGTATTTATAGAAGGACCGGCAGTATCCTTAAAGGGATCTCCTACAGTATCTCCTATAACAGCTGACTTATGAGCCTCTGAGTTTTTTCCACCATGATGTCCGGCTTCAATGTATTTCTTCGTATTATCCCATAGACCACCGGAATTGGACATAAATAGGGCAAATATCAGTCCACTTACTATATTACCTGTAATAAAGCCACCGACAGCTTGAACACCGCCTACAAAGCCAACAATCAATGTTGATACTATAGCAACTAGGCCTGCAGGAATTAATTCCTTAAGCGCTCCGTCCGTTGCAATCTCAATACATTTATCATATTCAGGCTTAACTCCGGGTTTACCTTCCTTTAAGCCGACTATCTCTTTAAACTGACGATGAATTTCAGTTATCATGCGCTGCGCATTACGATCTACACCGAGCATAAGCATTGCAGAGAATACAGGAGGAATAGCCGCACCAACTAGTAAACCAAAGAATACTATTGGATTCATTACATCAAAGCCAGTAATCTTCTCAATAGTCTTACCAAAGGCGTCGACACCACCCATAACGTCTACAGCATCATTCACCTCGGTTATAAAGGCTCCTAGCAAGGCAATAACAGTGAGTCCTGCTGCCCCGATGGAAAAGCCCTTGGTAACCGCCTTAACAGTATTACCTGCGCTATCTAATGAGTCAGTAATCTCTAATGCCTTATCTCCCAAATCACCCATTTCAACAAGACCACGGGCATTATCAACTATTGGACCATAAGCATCATTAGATATAATCATACCTACTATAGAAAGCATACCTACTGCTGCCATGGATATACCAAACATGCCATAGGATACCTCATTAC
>CAZODB010000167.1:0-4966 GCA_964578425.1 uncultured Herbinix sp. | reverse complement strand
TCGATATGTAGTTGAATATTTTCCCGTAGTCCATCCTAATCTCATATAATCACCTTGTATAATCATGGATCACTTTTTTATCCTCCCAAACAGCCTCTTTATCTTCATCAAAGGTTACCACTCTAAATCTTACAAAAGAATCTGATTGATTGCCAACTGAAAGTTTGATATCACCTGAGCTAAATTTATCATCAAGTTTCCCTTCTTCCTTCAGAACCAATACATTAAATTGAACTAAATCTTTAATTAAATTTCCTTTAGCTAAATAATTGTATATTATCTCTATCTTTTTGTTCGAATAATCCGAGTCCTTCCACTCTTCTAGCTGTTTTATATAGGCTTGATAGTGGTTTTCGCCCTTTTTATCAGTATATTTTTCGTAATCTCCTGCAATGTATTGAAGTTTGTCACACAATGGATGTGGTATCGGACCACTACCACTTCTACTGGCCGAGGATTCACTTACGGGAATCAATGTGACTGCATTTTTCTTTGCAATCAAACTGGCCCCTATCATTTCACTTTCTTCATTTAACGTGACTTCAATATGTGCATTTTGCTCAGAATGAGCAATCGGGAGCAAATCTTTACCTTCTTGCTTGTCTATGTTTTTATATGTTTCATATAGCGTTGTTATCCAACTCAACTTGAATCACCTCCTCACTATAACCCTCTAATAGATGCATTTCATTAAGCCCCGTATAGTTATCTTCATTGAATACCTTAATCTCTCTTTCACCAATTTCTACTTCTTTGGGACATTCTTCTGGTCTGCAGAATTCAATTACACCATTTTTCATTTTAGGATACCAAAACTTTGTCAAGAGCTTATTTGTAGCATTCTCATCTGGATAGCTTAATGAATGGTACTGCATACCAAAATCCATATCCATCCCCTCATAATAACTTTTCTCGCTATTAAAATCTATCGGCTCAACATATGCCTGGCATTCTCTTGCTCCTAGAAATACATCTCTCCTTCCCCCTTTTTCCAAAGCTCTTTTTGTAATAAAATAGTGTTTGTTCTCATTGTGATCCGCCTTTAATTCTGGTCTATTAAGATTAAATTCAAAATGTGCCGTTACAAGGTAGACTACATCCTTAAGATATAAGTATCTAGATAAATCATTACCACCACCATATTTAATAGGTCGAATACCTTTGGATTCAGTTTGTATTCTATTGACGATTTTCACTCTATCCACGACCCAAATTATCGATGGCTTCCAGTATATTGATTCACATATGCCTTTAAGCGCTTGGTATGTTGGAATCATTAAGGTGGATTTTTCTCCTCCAATCTTAGTTATGGGATCTGTAAATAATGCATAATATCCTGACACCTTAAAAGTTATACTATTCCTCATTTCTATCCTCCCTTATAAAGTTATTAATTTTAGTTCTTTTTCTAGAACAACACCTATATTCCCGTTATAGAAACCATCATTCAATATGTACACCCCCTCTACATCGCATATACTTATAGCACCCATCTCATCTAACTTCTTAAATTTATGTTCAAATATATTAACCGAATAAACTTGTACTTTTTTTAAAGCAGATATTTTCCCTTCAATATTTAATGATGAATTAAGATCATTAATCAATTCTTTCCCTCCTCCATGGGGGACTATTAATGTTTTTGTATTATCCTCTATTACCTTAAAGTGTGTTCTAGCTTCTTTGAATTGAAAACAAAAGTGAAGATTATATCTTGCATCTGCATATGCATTATATAACCGTATCAATGATTGATTTGATGATAATAAACCGCGAATTGTTCCACCCTTTTTCTCAAATGGATAATCAAATTGCTCCTCCACAGACTTTTCCTTTATATATCTAATAAAATATTTGTATATTGCCTCTGTAGACAATAAACTATAGTCAAATACTTGAGGATCACGCTTATATAGATCAAGAATACTTATTGTTTTTATTTTTCCTATTTCTATTGAATTAAGCCTACTTGTATTTTCATATTCCTTTTGAAAGTTTATAATATAGGCTTCTGATTTTTCAACTTCTCCATGCCTATTACACCTTCCCGATGCCTGTGCAATCGAGTCCAATCCTGAAAGACTTCTTATTACACATTCAAAACTTATATCAACACCACATTCAATTACTTGCGTGCTTACACATATTATGTCTTCATTATTATTAAGTGATTTTTTCATGGCACTAACAACTTCCATTCTATGGGATGGACAAATGTTAGAACTTAGGTAATAAAGTTTCCCCTTAAATTCTTTAGCTTCAAGCAATTTATAGATACTCTCCGCAGTATTAACTGTATTAACTATAATCAATACACTGGTTCTTTCATTCTTCCTATCCATTACAAATTCTACTGCATCGGCATGAGTATATCCCTCTACTCTAGTTTTATCTACAACTTCAACCCGCTTTAACTTTCCAAATGCATCAGGAACATCTTTAACAATTTCATGGTTCCCAGATAAATATATTGGCCTCTTCACCTCATGTAGTACAGGTTGTGTAGCTGTACACAAAACAATTGTACAATTTAGACATTTATTAAGAAAATTGACTGCTCCGTTGAATAGTGATATACAGTGTAAAGGAATCGACTGAACTTCGTCAAAGATTATTACTGAGTTTGACAAGCTTTGTAACCGTCTAATATTTGATGTCGGAGCTCCATATAAAGTATTTAAAAACTGTACCATTGTCGTAAAAACAAAATGATAATCCCACCTATCACTTAAAACCTTTACATCCTTTTCATCTTCATATATGATTTTTTCATCTGAAGTTTTATCTAAAATATTAGAATGATACTCTAACAAATTTTCACCACACTTTATTATTTCCCTAACCTCTTTTGCATTTTGCTCAATTATACTTGTGTATGGCGCTATATAAAATATCCTTTCTTTTCTTTTTCCTTCTCTTTGATTTTTTACATGGTTTAGAGCAAATCGCAAACTGGATAAGGTTTTACCACCTCCTGTGGGTACCGTAAGCGTATAAACTCCAGTGGTATTCGCCGATAACTCTAAGCAGTCATCTGCTATCTCATTTCTTTTATTAAATACTACTTCCTGCTTTTTACTAACTGGTTTTATTTTTTTAAATTCATTCAATTTATCTTCTAAATTATCAATATAAAAATTAACATCATCCATCAAGGCTGTTCTTTCAGAGTAAGGCCTTTTTACTTCAAACAAATAACTATCTAACCAATCAGAATCTATTACAATACTGTAAAGTACTTTAATTAATAAATGAACATCAAATGAAATGCTTCCTTTGTCGGCATTGCCATATATTCTTTTTAAAAAATTTTCAATCTCATAATTAGCTTTTGCAAACAATTCCTCCAATATATCCTTATTATAAATATCTTCGAACTCTTCCAATACCTTCTTATATGTAAAATCACATACCTTATTAATTCTTTCTATTAGCGTAATCTTATTATCTGCATTTATACAATCTGGAAGCCCTCCATGATGGTAACAAACCACTAGCGCTATCACTTGCGAGCTATATTGCTCCATCTTACTACCATCCTTATATTTCTCATAAATATACTTTGCACCATAAACTGCGTGGTCAACTTTATGGCCTTTCTGCTTTTCATTATTTTCAATCATTTCCCCCTCTATATACTCTTGAAAATCATCTCCAAATTTACCTACATCATGCAACAACCCAATAATATAAGCCGTCTTTTCTAAGTTGATATTTCGTGCTCTTTTCCCGCAATAATCACTCACATTGTCCAAATGCTCTTTTACAGATTGTTTTTCTTTAGTTTTCTCACAAAACCTAGCTATTTTCATTTTTCCTCCCTGTTTTACACCATCGCATAAGATTCGATATTATAATTCGTTCTAATCAGTGCTTAAATAACCCTATAATATATCCATCCGATTATAATGCCAACAAATATTCTATATTTAAATATTAATTGTTCTATGTAATATACATAATATCATATATTTTTGTTTTTGCAATAGTTTATTTCAAACTACCTTTTTTCTTATTTTCTGATATAATAATTATGTCATTATTTTTATAATGTGGATTGAAAATATGTGATATATATAATCACAAACCAACACTTCGAGAAAGTGACACTAGGGTATAAATAACTCTGTGTCGCTTTCTCATTTTACTGGTTATAACCACAAAACTCCTGACTAAAACCTACAACGCTAATAACATTAACGCCGTTTGCCTTAGTCAGGAGTTTTATTCTCAAAATCTATATTCATTTATCCATGGAAATTAGTCAGCCGTCAAGTAGTATATAAATATATTCACGGATTCTCTTCTCCTAAATAAAGCATTTATAGACACATCTAAAGCTTACAATATATTTATACAATATTCAACACATATTTACAAAAGCATAACATAATTTAACAGAATCTTTTAGTCTTGATGTGCTGGTCAAGTCAAAAATAGTTGTTATGCATTGTCCTCTATTAATATTCTGGCGGATGTTTCGTATTGTTGGTCACTTTTAAATTCAGAGAAGGCGTCTTATAAAAAAATCAAGACTTTTTATCATCGTTTTTTGTTCCAATTTTAGGGATTGGCATTCTAAATAGTATATGAGCCAAGGGCTTCCATTTAAAGGGGAAGAGGGGCCAGGTATAGTGCTTGCCATTTTTAAAGGATCTAGATGTAAATGTAATTACTATTATTAAAAGCAGGCTTAGGGCAAATCCCCAGACACCGATAATTCCAGTCATTATAAGTAAGAAAAGCCGAAAAATACGTATAGCTAGGGCAAATTCTAAGCTTGGAGTAGCAAAGGTGCCGACTGCTGCAAGAGCTATATAAAGAACTGTTTCGGGAACAAAGACTCCTACCTTTACCGCCAAGTCACTTAGGACAAGACCTCCGATGATTCCCAAGGAGCTGTTAAGAGCGCTGGGTGTATGGATGGAGGACAAGCGAAGTAGATCCATACCAAACTCCAATAGTA
>CAZODB010000166.1:0-5051 GCA_964578425.1 uncultured Herbinix sp. | reverse complement strand
TAAGACATAAAATAAGGGTAATTGTAATAAAACAATGGAAAAAGCCAAAGACCATTTTCAGAAATCTGTCTTACTTGAATAGGAAATATAAGAACGGATTTAATGAAGAAAGTATCTTCAAAGTTGCTAATTCAAGGCTGGGTTGGTATAAAAGATGTAGCATGAATGTAGTAAATTTCATACTAAGTCCAAATCTGCTAGAAACAAAAATAAAGGACGGAGCTGGTTTGCTCAATCCTTTAAATTATTATCTAAGAAAAGTTGGAATATAAGTTGTAGAGCCGTATACGAGACCCGTACGTACGGTTCAATGAGAGGGAGATTATTCTTTGCAATTATTTCTCTACTCTATTGTAAGAAAAGTAGGTGCTCTAGGGCAGGTCTTATGTAGCATACACTGATGTAAACTGTACCCAAAATGTCAAGATTGTATAGTGGCGGTATGTTATATTGTAGGTACGGTACCGAGTAGTAAATAGGAGGTTGCTTATGAGCAAATTAGAATTTTTATCTGATGCACTGGATTATATTGAAAGCAATATCTGTAAAAATATTACTGCAGAAGATGTAGCAGAGAAATGCTATTGTTCAAAGTCCTACCTTCAGAAGATTTTTAGATACGTAAATTATTGCAGTATTAAGGAGTATGTTATAAAAAGAAGGCTTACTATGGCTGCTAGGGATTTAGTTGACAACCCAAGTGTAAGCGTACTAGATATTGCTTTAAAATACTGTTACAGTTCACCAGAAGCTTTTACCAGAGCATTTTATCAATTATGGCAGTGTAACCCTTCGGTATTTCGTAAAAAGTCAAGATTTACGCAGTTGTATCCTAAGCAATTACTGCCAATTAAAAATGGAGATGATTATATGAATGAAAGAAAGCATGTAGATATTACTGAGTTATACGATTTATTTGTTGATAGACAGGAATGCTATTTTGTATGTTGTGATATAAAGTCATTAGGTCCAATTAATGAAATATCATTTAAAGCAGGGGATTTGGCAATACTAGAAGTACTAAAGCGAATGAATAAAGTATCAGGAGAAGACGATGTGGTATTTCGTATCGGCGGGGATGAATTCGTTCTACTGACTAATAGTAAGGACATATCATATGCATCAGATATATCAGAAGGTGTATTGAAAATGAATGAGCAAACCTTTTCTTTTGAGAATACGGGCATTCCTTTGAGTGTGCATTGTGCTGTTACCCGTTTTAATGGCAAGAGATTAAAATATGATGAGCTATTTATTTCATTACATAATACAATTAAGGAGTGCAAGTGAACTTATAGCAGCTCATATCCTGTTGCACCAGTAACTTTATCCCATGTGATTGTCTTGCTGGACTTGATGTTGCAATTGCCATATAAAAGCCACCTTTCTGATAAGAATATTCATAACTAATTCTTACCATTAAGGTGGTATATTCCACCTGAGACACAAACTATTTTACACTACCAATTTTTTGCAATTATTTCCCTACTCTATTTCTATTAAGACCTCAGTATGCTACTGCTGACCTTCCCTACTGGTATATAATTATCTAGAACAGTTTTCATATCTGTTCCTTCCTCAGCATCTGTACTTTTAAACCATTTAAACTTAGTATTGATAATGAACATTTTACCAAGTACCAAAGATATACTTAACTATTATTCATATGCCTGTCATTTAAGCATTCACTATGATTTGAGCCAGCTCCTTTTCTAAAGTAGAAAGCTGGGATTTATCATTATTCTTCATAGTTGATAATCTGCTTAATACATTATTAACCTCACTTCTGACATTACTGACGCTTTCCTGGGAATCATGAATTCTTGATTGAACAACCCAGTCAGATATAAGACCATCAAAGAAAAAGTCTGCAAACTTTACAAAGCCATCAACTTCAATGGTAATTGATGACGACACTTTTACATCAGCAAGCTCTGTGTGAAAGCGATTTAGTAAGGTCTGAACCTCGGATGCCATATCTTTTGCATCATCAATATGTCCGTGTTTAATTAAATCTGTAATGAGGCCTCCTCCACCTAGCATATCCCACAATCCCCAGTTCTTGGCGCTACCAAGGCTCTTATCAACCTTAGATAAGCTATGCAACACTCTATTACCTGCCGAAATTGCCTCTTCTATTTCTTTTAAATTGGCTTTATAGGCTTCAATCTTATCCTCCAACACGATGATTTTTGAAGCGTTTTGGCCATTACTTTTAATAAGCATTTCATATTTCTTCTTAAAGAGTTCATTATATCTTAGTTCTGAGTATGTAATTTCCTTCCGTTCAGCTCTAAGCTTGGAAATGTGTTTTTTCGTATCAGTTATCTGCCTATTAATATCATCTAGCTTCAACTGTGCTGCCAAAGCCTCTTGACGTTCTTTCTCAATCTGCTTTTCCTTACTCCCCAATATAGTATAAAAAATTGTAGATATACTCATTTTACTCAATTTCTCAACATCAAGGTTTTCACTCTTTAGCTTTAGCTCTAGATCAATTTGCTTTCTTTCCTGTTCTGAAAGCTGTCCATTCAAACTTATTAGCATCTTATCGATATTGTTGCATCGAAATATTCCTTGCTGTAGCACTTCAAGCTCTTTATTTATTTCTTTATTCATTACTAGCACCCCTTCACTTGTTTTATTCCATATAATACAACCTCTTGTCATCTATAGTACCAGAATTTTACATGATTGACCATGAGAATAAACACATTATATTATATACCAAATATCGAAGCTAAGATCAGCTCAGCTCCATATTCTTTATCGTCGATTTAGCAAACTGCCTATTAGCCCTTTTGTTTGTCTTTTGCTTTATGATTTGCCTCTCTTTAAGCTTTTGTTTCATTTTCTTACGATTCTCAAAATTCACAATTTCATTTTGTAACTTAGACCAACTTTCCCATCGCTTAGCTTCTAGTGTACCATTATTTAACGCTTCTCTAATTGCACAGCCGGGCTCATTCTTATGCTGACAATCAAAGAAACGGCACTTATTAACTAACCGTTCTATATCTCCAAACATAGCTTCCATACCGACATCCGCTTCCCAGGGCAATAAAGAGCGCATTCCCGGAGTATCCAAAATCAACCCGCCTTCCTGCATTAGAAATAGCTCTCTATGTGTAGTTGTATGTCTTCCCTTATCGTCATCCTCACAAATCTCACCTATCGTAAGAAGTTCCTTACCTGCCAGATAGTTAAGTAAAGTTGACTTGCCTACTCCCGAGGAACCTAGTAGTGCTATGGTTTTACCTGGGACCAGATGCTTTCGGATTTCAGAAACGCCTTCCCCTGTAAGGCAACTGATGGCATGAACATCCACACCTGGGGCCGTAGCCTCAACTATTGATATCTTTTCTTCAACATTGTCGCAGCAATCAGCTTTTGTTAATACTACAACAGGTGTAGCCCCACTTTCCCATGCTGTTATCATGTATCGCTCCAGCCTTTTCATATTAAAGTCCTTATTAAGGGATTGAATTAAAAATACTGTATCAATATTAGCTGCCACAATCTGCTCCTTTACTTCAATTCCTGCGGCTGCTCTGGAGAACTTGGTCTTTCTTGGTAATACTCCCTGGATATGATATGAATTGGTTTCCTGAATAAACAGCAATATTATCCAGTCTCCCACTGCTATCTGCATACATTCCTCGTTCTTTGATACTGGCCTACCTATTTGTAACTCTCCATACTCAGTAACTACACGAACTATTTGTCCATAATCAGCTATAATTCTACCAGGAAACATTCCCTTGGTTATAAACTTATTTAACTCTTTTTCATAAAACACATTCCAACCATAATTTTTAATATTCATTTAACAGTTCCTTCCATGAGATTATTTATAATTATTGTACATATATTTGGTGCCTGGCACCGCAACCTATTTTTGGACATAAATATACCGCAGTCATCGATACCTGCGGGTAATTAGTAATCTACTTGTATTATCCGTATAAATAAGCATATAAAAAGCACGCCACCAAGGCGTGCCATTTTTCTTATACACGTTTCAGGTTGCTCGAAGAAGATGCAAGGTCGATAAAACATGGAACTAACTTATACAAACCTTGCTGTTATTCAGTTAAATTAATTTCACCTCATTATATACACTTTTCATTATCCAACAGCTCCTTTCGAACAACATATTATATATTTTTTGCATGGTCAAAAATAACAATTAAATTTTAACCGTAACTCCATACTTTGCCAACTAACATTTAGCTTTTTAGCCATTTAACTGTAAAGGTTAATAGTTTTCTACTAAAAGCTAACCGGAGTAGGACTCCCCTTGTTAGGGGTTATTTCATCTGCACTTTCTCAAAGTGAAAGTCTTTATGATATGGCAAGACCTGTTAGTAGGATATATTCAGTTTTATATACATGTATGTTATATTTAACAATTGGGCCCTTGTTTATCATCTTATAAGTGATAGTGCCTATCCATATGTGATATAAGTTAGGTCGCAAATACACCTTGACACATTCGGATATAACAGCGGATCTATTTCTAACTATAGGTATGCAGTATGCCTTTGATAAAATTAGTGATATGAGGGATGAAGTTTTAGCGGATTGGGTAATGGATGAGTATTTATATTTGTATGTATATGTCTATGTTGATGGCTGGTTAGATCCAGCAAACTCAGCCATTCGGGAAGAGATTTTTAGGCGGGAGCTTCCATTGGCCTTAGAAGCCATAAGATATGGGGATAGATACTTATTTAAGTCTCATACTTATTTAGATAATGCAAGTATATGGGTTTGCTTTGGTACAGGTAATCAAGAGAACTGCCAATTAGAACACTGGGGCTACCTAAAAGAATATTAGAATCTTTATATCTAACTATTAGGAGTATGTATGAAATACAGAAGGCTGAAGATTATGAAGTGACCATAGAGGTGAACAGAGCGATGCTATTATAATACAGTGCTATAAAAGAACAAAATGACCGTCAATTGAGGAGGACTTTCCTTGATTGACGGTATCTTCTTATGTATTACTAATGATTATAGTTAGATGATGCACCTTTATCATCCTA
>CAZODB010000165.1:0-5077 GCA_964578425.1 uncultured Herbinix sp. | reverse complement strand
CCATTTATAACAGCTAAAAATAAGTCGTTTTCTTTCTGCCTAATTATTCTGTCCCTATTCTCACGAGTAATCTCTTGGCGAATGCTATCCCTATATTCAGCTTCAGTATCAAAGCCCATAATATCCTTAATAAAATCCTCAGTAAGCTCAAAGTTCTGAATACCATTTACAGTTACCTTAAATACCGCTGGCTCACCTGCCAGTTCAGTATTGTTGTAATTCTCAGGGAACACCACATTTACATCTATTTCTTCACCAAGCTGTGCACCTATAATCTGCTCTTCAAATCCACTAATAAACACCTTGGACCCTATTGTTAACTCAAATCCCTCCGCAGCTCCTCCTTCAAAGGGCACATCATTATGATAGCCAATAAAGTCTATATTAACAACATCGCCAAGCTTAACCTTTCTATCAGTCACATCAGTCGGTGTGGTACCATTATCAAGTAAATCCATCTGAATATAAATATCAATATCTCCATCTGTGACTTCCAGTTGATCTACCTTCACTTCAATACCCTTATACTTGCCTAATTTAATATAGTCATTGTAATCATAATCCTCCTTAACCACTGGGTTCTCTATAGGAACAAATGCATCTACATCAACCTCATCGTTAGCTACTTCCTTGTCTTCCTCATTGTCTTCCTCATTGTCTTCCTCGTTGCCTTCCTCATTAGTTACAACAGGTGTTGGAGTCAGCTCATCACTTCCATCGTCTTCACCATCTTTTTTACTGCAGCCTGCTAGTATACCCATTATGCCTACACTTAATATTAACCATACTACTATCTTCTTCATTTATTAATTCCTTCCCTTTTCGTATAAAAACAAAACCCACGAAACATCATTTTAATATGTGTAAATATGTTTTTATCACATTGCACTCATTCATTTATAACATATCCTGACTAAAAAATAAAGCAAAAAACAATAGTTCACAGAATTTATACAATTAATTAAGCAAACACAGGATTTCAACTTATCTGGTTCTTTTGCCTACGGCTTACATGCAATAGGACACCGCTTCCTATTGCATGTAAAAGGAGAGCCAAGTATCTACTTAGCTCCCTCTCTGATTATCGAACTTATAATTCTTCGTGACATACTCCCAACACTTAATCGTCGATTTGAAGTGGTGGTTCTTGTTCAATGGCATAACGCACCAAGTATCAGTGGTTGTTAGATTTTCTCAAAGCGATCCACTTCCATAACAAATATGGTCGCTCCTCCTACATTCACTACCACATTCATTGAGGTATATTCACCAGTTCCAACTGGATTGGAGACAATCTGCTTTCTGGGACCGCAGGCCTTCTTTACGATATTTATAACTTCCTCTACCTTTTCCTCGTCTGTTCCGATCATTAGGGTTGTATTGCCTTCCCGCAAAAAGCCCCCTGTCGATGCCAGCTTTGTCACATAGTATCCCTCTTTATTTAATGCAGCCGTAACATCCCCGCTATCAATATTTCGTACAATTACATAGATTAACTTCATGGAACACCCGCCTTTCCAATAAAAATTATATAGTTTTGCGAATTAGTAGCCCAAGGACTAATCCGCTTATCATATATATTATATTATAAGGTGGATAAAAAGTAAATGGATGTGGAGCCAATATATCATATTAAATATTTTATAACCTCTCTACACCAAAGGTTACCTGCTCACCATTTATATTCCATTCCACAACATAACCCTGCGCATTGCCTAGCTCTAGAACATCAGCTAGCACCTCGGATTTAATCTCCTCGGTATTACGTTCAATTATAGATTTAATCTTCTCATTACCCTCTGCAGATACACGAATATGGTCCATTACCTCAAAACCAGCATCCTTACGCATGGTTTGTAGCTTACTGATAATCTCACGGACAAAGCCTTCTTCTATTAGCTCTTCAGTCAGCTTAATATCTAATACCACCGTTATTCCATGGTCCGATCCGGATATATATCCCTCTGCCTGCGCCGCTTCGATAAGAAGGTCTTCCTTCTCAATATATACAGTGGAACCCTCTAAAGTAATACCCAGTTTTCCTGTATTGTTTATTTCATCCATGGCTTCATTACCATTTAGCTCAGATAGCGTCTGCCTTAAGGCACCGATTTGCTTACCAAACTTGGGTCCCAATGACTTAAGCTGTGGCTTAAAGCTGTAGGAAGTAAAATCTCTCACATCGTCGGTAAATAGCACTTCCTTAACATTGAGCTCATCCGCAATTATATCCTTAAAGAACTCAGAGAGAGTATCGTCTGCCTTCACATACATCTTGCCGATTGGCTGACGATTCTTGATATTAGCGGTATTTCTGCCAGCACGACCTAGCACAACAATCTCTAATACCTCTTCCATGTTCTCTTCTAGCTCTTTATTGATATAATCTTCATTAAATGTCGGATATGAGCTTAGGTGGATGCTTTCTGGTGCTGTCTTATCAAGATTTACTAGCAAATTCTGATATATATCCTCTGTCATAAAGGGAACAAAGGGTGCTGCTAGCTTACTTAGCTCTACCAAGGCAGTATATAATGTCATATAGGCATTTATCTTATCCTGTGGCATTCCCTTTGCCCAGAAGCGTTCTCTACTTCTTCTTACATACCAGTTAGAAAGCTCATCTACGAAATCAGACATAAGTCTTGCTGACTCAGTTATTTTATAATTGTCCAAATTATTGTCTACGGTCTTAATAAGGCTATTAAGCTTGGATAATAACCATTTATCCATAACCGGAAGCTTATCATATTCTAGCTTATATTTTGTGGCGTCAAATTGATCGATATTGGCATAGAGTACATAGAAGGCATAGGTATTCCAAAATGTACCCATGAATTTTCTCTGTCCCTCAGTAACAGCCCCAGCATGAAAGCGATTAGGAAGCCATAGGGCGGAATTAACCGAGAAATACCAACGGATAGCATCCGCACCATGTTTAGCCAGGGCATCCATAGGCTCAATAGCATTTCCTTTAGATTTGGACATCTTCTGACCATTCTCATCCTGTACATGGCCAAGTACTATACAGTTCTTAAAGGATGTTTCGCCAAATATCAGAGTGGAAATAGCAAGCAGGGAGTAAAACCATCCTCTTGTCTGATCTACTGCCTCACTGATAAAATCAGCGGGGAATCTCTCTTCAAAAATCTCCTTATTCTCAAATGGATAATGCCACTGCGCAAAGGGCATGGAGCCCGAATCATACCAACAGTCAATTACAGGCAGAACCCTGGTCATCTCTTTAGCACATTCAGGACATTTGATTGTGACAGCATCGATGTATGGACGATGAAGCTCGATATCATCGGGGCAATTATCCGACATGGATTTTAGCTCCTCTATGCTTCCTATACAGTGCCTATGTCCATCCTCACATTCCCAGATGGGCAAGGGTGTTCCCCAAAAGCGATCTCTAGAAAGACCCCAATCCTGTAAATTCTTTAGCCAGTCACCGAAGCGGCCTTGACCTATGCTCTCCGGCATCCAGTTGATTGTACTGTTATTCTTAATCATCTCATCCTTGACGGCTGTCATCTGAATAAACCAGGATTCTCTTGCATAATAAATCAGAGGTGTATCACATCTCCAGCAAAAGGGATAGCTGTGCTCGAATTTTAGTACCTTAAATAGCAGTCCTTTCTCATGAAGTATCTTCATAATAGGCTCATCTGCATCCTTACAAAACATTCCTGCAATGTCACTAGCCTCAGGTTTGAACTCCCCCTTACCGTCTACCAGCTGAACAAAGGGAAGATCATAAGCCTTACCTATACGTGAGTCGTCCTCACCAAAGGCTGGAGCAATATGAACCACACCCGTACCGTCTGTTAATGTAACATAATGATCACAGGTAACGAAAAAAGCTTTTTTATCTATGGTCGCATAGTCAAACAGAGGCTCATATTCGGTATACTCAAGCTCCTTACCCTTAAAGCTTTCCTCTATCTCATAGTCACCTTCTATTATATTAAGAAGTGCCTCTGCTAGAATATAACTCTCAGTTCTTACGGCCACAGGAGTATCGTGGTGATTTACTTGAACCTTGTCGCTTCCTTTAACATCCTCTTTTTTATGATCCTTATCATGATGTTCATCGCCGTGATGATCATGACTACATCCGCAGCCTTTAGTGTTGATTAGGTTTCCCTTCTCATCTACCTGTACCTTGACCTTCACATAGGTCTCATCAGGATTGACGCAAAGCCCTACATTAGAAGGAAGAGTCCAAGGAGTCGTGGTCCATGCTAGAATGTATTCATCATCCTTGCCCTTTACCTTAAACTTAGCAATTAGGGATTTCTCCTTAACGTCCTTATAGCCCTGCGCAACCTCATGGCTTGATAAGGGAGTCTCACATCTTGGACAGTAAGGAACAATCTTAAAGCCCTTATATAGCAGATCCTTCTCCCATATCTTCTTTAATGACCACCATATAGATTCTATATAATTATTCTCATAGGTAATATAAGGGTCCTCCATATCAACCCAATAGCCTACCACATCAGAGAATTCCTCCCACATTCCTTTGTATTTCCAGACGCTTTCCTTACATTGCTTAATAAAGGGCTCAAGACCATATTCCTCTATCTGATCCTTACCGCTGATACCAAGTCGCTTCTCTACCTCCAGCTCAACAGGGAGTCCATGGGTATCCCAACCGGCCTTACGAAGAACATTATAGCCCTTCATGGTACGATATCTAGGAATGATGTCCTTAACCACGCGGGTAAGCACATGACCGATATGAGGCGTGCCATTGGCAGTCGGGGGACCATCATAGAAGGTGAAGTTCTTTTTACCCTTACTCTCTTCGATACTCTTTTCAAATATTTTATTCTCACTCCAGAACTCTAAAACCTTCTTCTCTCTCTCGACAAAGTTTAAATCCGTTGATACCTTTTTATACATGCTTTCCTCCCTCGATAAATTATAAATTTTCTAGTCTGTTAGCGGAGGAAATATCCTCCCTAAATAGATTATATATTTTTCATAACTGTTAGCGGAGGTTTTGCCTCCCTCGACTAATGATAAATATTCTTAACCAGCAGCGAATGATTAATACTCAATAAACAAA
>CAZODB010000164.1:0-5107 GCA_964578425.1 uncultured Herbinix sp. | reverse complement strand
TATATTATTTGTCCACCTGGTTCGTTCACACTATCATTGATAGACTTCCCATAGAGGATTAATTTTATTATAGCAATAGAAATTTTTCTATAACATGGGCCACCCCATCCTCTTCATTTGAAAGAGTGATATAGTCCGCAACCGACTTAACATCATCTATAGCATTAGCCATGGCAACACCCAATCCAGCATATTCTATCATAGCAATATCATTTTCTGCATCGCCTATGCATATTACTTCCTTTGCTTCTATACCCAGCTGCCTTGCAATAAGTGAAACTCCTACTCCTTTATCAACTCCCTTATCCAAGAATTCTAAGAAAATAGATGCACTCCTGAGTATGCTGTATTTTTCCTTCGCCCACTGCGGAATTAGAGGTATAATATTATCTAATTTCTTCGGATCATCAATGAACATTACCTTAATAATATTCGTTGAACTATCAATATCTTCAATCCTTCCTTCGATTATTGGTATTTTATTTATGGTAGATTCGATTCGAGTATATGGATTGTTCCTAGGTGTCAATACACTACTTTCAGTCAAAGCGTGGATATTAACACCCAGCTCTTTGCTCAGATTATATAATTCCTTATATGAATCTAAGGACAATGGTCTTTTTATGAGTACCTTATCTGCATTGGTGTTTTGGACAAGTGCCCCATTATAGGTAACGACAAAATCATTCTCATCCAGTAAATCTAGTTCATTAATATAAGGTAATATACCATCAAATGGTCTCCCTGTAGCCAAAACTACCCTTATACCTTTATCCCTCAGTTTACGAATGTCTTCCTTACATCTATCTGATATATCCTTCTTTTCATTTAAAAGTGTTCCATCCAAATCTATTGCTATTAATTTATACATTATCTTTCTCCTTTTATGGTGCTTATTCTAGCTTCATATCTTTTTTCGTAAATAAAGACATTTCTATTCTACATTAATTAGCTGTTCTAAGCAAATCTATATAGTTATTTGTCGGTTATAAGTGGGTTTTTTAATTACAGTATTTATGTTTATTAATTACAGTATTTATGTTTTTAATTACAGTATTTGTGATTTTCTAACTACAGTATTTAAGATTCCCGTTGACATGTTTTCATTTAGGTGTTAAGATAACTGATAATTCGAAAGGAAATATCAGTTATGTATAATATATTATTAATAAAACAAAATAGGGACAACGATTTCTAGCGCATGTATCTATTAGTTATCAATCATAGGTGCACGCGCTATAAGTGTTGTGCCTATGTGGAAATATTTCAAAGAGCCACATTGGTGAATTTAATTTACTGATGGGGCTCTTTTTATTATTTTTATGTGCTTTTATAAGCTGAAGGGAAGTGGTGATATGAGACATTTTGACGATGTCTTTATGGATACGGACAGCAAAAGGTATTCCTTGTATAAGAGTGTACAGATATATTCGTCATATTAAAAACGGAGGTAAAGTAAATGAAATTAATAAATAAATATCATGAATCTTCCAATATGGGAACTGAGTATATATCTGAGTATATGGGTAAAAGAGTACAGTTGTACGGAAGTATTTACAAAATCAGAAGGATGAGTGGCTTTGCCTTTGTCCTACTTAGAACTAAAAGGGAAGTAATTCAATGCATCTATAGTGACGACTTATCTAATTTTAGCTTAGATTTATTAATGGAAGAAAGCTGTATAAAGCTTACAGCTGAGGTAATTAAAGAAGAACGTTCCAAAACAGGATGGGAGCTTCGAATGATCGATGTTGAAATCTTATCAGTGCCCTTAGCCGAGAGCCCCATAGTAATTAATAATAAGCTTGTTGATACATCCCTCGAAAACCTTCTGAATTATAGACCTGTAACTTTAAGAAACGAAAAGGAAAGAGCTATCTTCAAGCTTCAAGAGGGAATATGTATTGGCTTTCGTAGGTTTTTATCAGAGCAAAGCTTTACCGAAATACACTCTCCGAAAATAGTATCCACCGGTGCAGAGGGCGGAGCCAACATCTTCCACCTGAACTATTTTGGTAAAGACGCATACCTAGCACAGAGCCCACAGTTCTACAAGCAGATGATGGTTGGTGTGTTTGAAAGAGTGTACGAGATAGCTCCTGTCTTTCGTGCTGAGAAGCATGATACCTCAAGACATCTCAATGAGTATATCAGTGTAGACCTTGAGATGGGATATATTGAAAGCTTTGAAGACCTTATGAAGATGGAAGTTAGCATGCTAGGATATGCTCTTGAAGAGCTAGAAGAAAACTATTCTCATGAGCTAGAGCTCTTAAGGGTAACACTTCCAAATGTATCTGCCATACCGTCTATAAAATTTATGGAAGCCAAAGTATTGATTTCAGAAAAATATAAGCGACCCATTAAAGATTTTGAAGACTTCGAACCCGAAGAAGAAAAGCTACTTTCAGAAATAATTAAAAAGGAAGCCAACTCGGAATTTGTCTTTGTGACTCATTACCCCGCCGCAAAAAGACCCTTTTATGCTATGGAGGATCCGAATAACCCCCTCGAAACTCTTAGCTTTGACTTATTATTTCGTGGTCTTGAGATAACAACTGGTGGACAAAGAATCCATAATTACAGTGAACAGATACAGAAAATGAAAAGACTGAATATGAACATCGAATTGTTTGAAAGCTATCTGATGATCCATAAGTACGGAATGCCTCCCCACGGGGGACTCGGTCTTGGCCTTGAGCGATTTACCAGCAAACTTCTACATCAAGACAACGTAAGACTTGCAACCTTATTTCCAAGAGACATAAACCGAGTAACACCTTAACAGTAACACCTTAACTGTACCTGGTACCGATATATTACTGTACCAGGTACCGATATAAGTACCGATATAGATAAAGGTATCATTGACATTTTAAAGTATTACTAGTATATAATATAATATGACTTACATGTAGGAGCATAATATGAAAAAACGTTTACTATTGACACTATCAGCAACTATATTCATCTTTATATTACTTGCACTTCTCATACATAAGAACCCTGATGGCTTTTTTAAAACTATGGGAAACATAATATCCTATCTTGAGGATGATGACCGTGAGCATTCTATATTGAAGGTACATTTTATAGATGTTGGTCAGGGTGATGCGATATTAATACAATCAGACGATAGCCATATGCTTATCGACTCAGGAGAAAGGCATTACAGCGATACCTTAATTGATTATTTGAAGGACAATGACGTCATAACATTAGATTATGTAATTGCTACGCATCCTCACAGCGATCATATTGGCAGCCTTGCAAATGTAATAGATAGCTTCCAAATCGATAAGATAATAATGCCGGATGCAATAAGCACAACGAGGACTTTTGAAGATTTACTAGATACTATAGTTGAGAACAATTTAAAAATAACCAAGCCTATAATTGGCACTGAATATAAGATAGGAAGTGCAACCTTTACTATCTTAGCGCCCAATGGGACAAATTATAATAATCTGAATAATTATAGCGTTGGAATTAAGCTAATGTACGGAGATAATTCTTTTATTTTTACAGGTGATGCAGAAATACAATCCGAGATAGAAATGCTCCAAAACGGAATTGACCTTAAGGCAGATGTATTTAAGCTGGCACATCATGGTTCTTCCACCAGCAATAGTGAAGATTTCTTGGATGCAGTCAATCCAAGTATAGGTGTTATAAGTGCAAAAAAGGACAACTCCTATGGCCATCCCCATGTGGAGATAATGCAAACTATGAAAGATAGATATATAATTTTATTTAGAACCGACGAACAGGGTACGATTATTCTTGAATCTGATGGTAAAACTATTTCAGCTAACAAGGAACCCTATAAAATAAGTGATCAGGATACTATTCGTTCGAAGCCATAAAATCCAAGGAGGGACCTTATGAAAGAATATATTGTAGATAGATTTGAAGGGCTCTATGCCATATGCGAGAATGAACATCTGGAAACAATAAATATTCTGACAGAACTATTGCCTCCAGACACCAAGGAAGGCGATTTCCTCTATATAAATGATGAGGGTGTGTATTGTATTGACTATGAAGCCACTGAAAAGAGTAAAATCCGCATCCGTAGTAAGTTGAATAAACTTTTTGATTGAACCTCTCATGACTAAAATCACGAGTGTCCTTCTTGTGATAATAAATTACATTTTAATTGACACTTTTTTGTATCTCATGTATTATTATACCGAATCATACAAATTGTGGGAGGTCTTTTATGAGGAAGAAAGTCGTTTTATGTTCTATGGTTTTGGTAATAATTATAGGGCTTGTGTCTTGTGGTCAAAAGGATTGTAAAGCTAGGGATTGCTCAGATCAAGCATATAAGGATGGTCTTTGTGAGATGCATTATTTTGAGAAAACACTTGAAGATGGTATGAAAGAATTAGAAAAAATGTTTGACTAGTCATCACAAGACTCTAAGGGTCAGTCTCAAGGCTGTTGTAAAATATAGCAGGTTCATACTATATGTCCTGGTATATCTCTACAACAGCCCTGTTTTTATTAAGAGAGAGTATAAATAATTTAGCGTCTCAATATAGAGTCCTTTTCTAGAAATGAACTAAATATGTATATTTAAATGTGCTATTGATTTTTTACTATATATCATATAAAATATTATCAGAACGTTACATTACTGACGGAAGCAGGAAACTGTGTGGGAGAACCCACAGGAAGTGTAGCGTATATTGATAGTCGACCGTCTGGGCAAGTGTTACATTACATTTATGTGGTGTTTCATTGCCCAGATTTTTTGTGGAAGAAGCATGAAAACCATATAAGCAGAAAGTTATTATGATGGAGGATGGAGTGATGAAAATGCTTTCACTTAAGAAGGAATTACAGAACAATGCCTATCCGGGAAGAGGAATCGTGATTGGAAAATCCGAGGATGGGAAATCAGCAGTAATTGCATATTTTATAATGGGAAGAAGCTCTAACAGCCGTAACCGTATATTCGTGGAAGAGGGAAGTGGGATTCGTACCCAGGCCTTTGACCCTTCTAAGCTAGAGGATCCGCGTCTCATAATATACGCACCGGTTCGTGTGTTAGGAAATAAGACGATTGTAACAAATGGCGACCAAACCGATACTATTTATT
>CAZODB010000163.1:1536-5156 GCA_964578425.1 uncultured Herbinix sp. | reverse complement strand
TTATCCTCCTACTTCTTATACCTATTGCTTTCATGACTCCTATCTCACGAATCTCTTCCTGTAGGGTAAATTGTATGGTGAATTTTAGTATTACAAATGATATAACAATCAGACATACACTAACAACAAGAAAAAGCACTGCGATTAACATATCCATAATATAGGTTGTTGAAATCATGCTTTGGTCGCCACTAAATACGAGGGCAAAGCCTTCCTTATTAAACTCTTTCTTAAATGCTTCTATATCATGTGTATCAATCGAATACAGCTTTCCCTCAATGTCTGGCCTTAAGTACTCATTAATTTTCGAATAATCATTATCATTAACGATCAGCCTTATAACGCCCAACATGGACGAACCCATAAATGCATCCTTGCAGCTATCCTTAAGAGTAAGATCAATAGAAAAATCATCCTTTTGAATGGAAAGCTTATCTCCAGGCTGTAGATCATTATCCTTCATTAGAAATATTGGCATATATATCTCACCATCAGCCATGTCTATAATCTCGTCATTCTTACTATCAAAGAACTTCTGTTGATTTATATCTACTCTACTAATCATTGCCGTAGAATCCATTTTAATCAACTCGCCATCATAAAGCCTAATATCTTCACTCGAAACATATAGATATTCGTCAGTAACCCATTTGTTTACATGGGTGCTTTCATCAAGAAACTCTGTGATTTTAGCATCATTCTCCTCATTATTGATAGTCATCATAATATAGTCGTACAATCCTGCCCTTTCAAAATAGTTTGGTAGTGCAGTAGTGATCGATATCAGATTATTAACACTGCTTGAAACAAAGGTTGAAGCAAGTATAATAAACAATAAGAGAATAATGTTCATGGTTTTCTTACGCATTAGATCTTTTTTAATTACTCTTTGATACATTCCAACTCCCCTTCCACTAGTTATGAGTTGATTATAATTTGTTAGTTATTAAATAATCCTTAAAGAATTAAAAAAACAAAAAAGCCAGTAATGAACCCACTTTCATAGGTACATACATGGCTCACATGACTCAGTATAGTATAAATTTTTATTTATCTAAAATCAATTATATATTCTCAATCTGCCAATCAATAGGATCAATATCATGGCTTTCTAAGAATTCATTAGTTTTACTAAATGGCTTACTTCCAAAGAAGCCTCTATATGCTGATAAAGGGCTTGGGTGTGGCGCTTCAAGAATCAGGTGTTTCTTGTTATTAAGCATCTTCTTCTTTGCCTGAGCAGGCTTACCCCACAATATGAAGACAATAGGTCTGTCTTGCTCATTTACAGCCTTAATGACCGCATCGGTGAAGTTCTCCCAGCCTAAATTCTGATGCGAAAAGGCTTGATGTTCTCTTACGGTTAACACGGTATTTAGCAATAACACACCTTCTTTTGCCCATTTCTCCAAATATCCATTATTGGGTATGTAGCAGCCTATATCCTCATGAAGCTCCTTATATATATTCACAAGTGAGGGTGGTATCTGAGTACCGGGTGTGACTGAAAAACATAGGCCATGGGCCTGGCCCTCATTATGATAGGGATCCTGCCCTATGATAACCGCCTTCACCTTACTTAAAGGAGTAAGATTAAAGGCATTAAATATATCCTCAGCCTTAGGATATATCACCCGACTTCTATACTCTGATACTATATAATTATAAAGCTTCTTATAATAGGGTTGGTCAAATTCCTCTCCGATTGCATCTAACCAATCATTATTAATGGGCATCATCTGCTTTTCTCTCCTCTGAAACGATAGGCCTTCGTATAGTGAATACGAAAGCCTATAAATATAAAATAGTATCATTTATATTGAATATAAGTAGTATCATTTATATCAATAAATAAATTCCAAAATTAGAGCCCTACATTTATTCCTCTCTCATGAAGGTAATGCTTAACTTCCATGATTTCCAGCTCCTTAAAGTGGAATAAAGACGCTGCCAATACACCGTTTGCCTTACCAATAGTAATGGCATCATAGAAATGCTCCAGCTTCCCTGCACCGCCCGAAGCGATAACTGGTACGGATACATTTTCAGCGATTATCTTATTCAACTCCAGGTCATAGCCGTTCTTTGTACCATCTCGGTCAAAGCTGGTAAGTATAATCTCTCCCGCACCAAGGCCGGTTGCTTTAATTGCCCACTCCACGGCATCCATGCCTGTATCAACCTTGCCTCCGTGCTTCATTACATTCCATCCACTACCGTCTATTCTTTTCTTAGCATCCAAGGCAAGTACAACACTCTTACTTCCAAATTCATCCGCTGCTTCTTTTAGTAAGCTTGGATTAGCTATTGCCGCACTATTAATTCCAACCTTGCTTGCTCCTACCTCCAAAATCCGTCTAAAATCCTCTAATGTACGGACTCCCCCTGCTACTGCAAAAGGAATGCTAATTGCTTTCGCAATCTTGCCCATAATATCTATATTAGTATCTCTCTTATCGGTAGTTGCTGATATGTCAAGGAATACCAACTCATCCGCACCAGACATCGCATAGGCTCTTGCTATCTCCACTGGGTCTCCGGCGTCCTTTAAATCCACAAAATTGACACCCTTTACAACACGGCCATTGTGGATATCAAGACATGGAATAACTCTTACCTTATTCATAAATCCTCTCCTCTTACAATTTTTAATTATAAAATAATATGTTCTCTAGTATTACATCATATACTGAAATACTGTATTTTACCTGGCTTTCACTGTTAATTATACTAACAGCCTGATCCTCTGTAATGCTGAATGCGTTATATAATTCGGCAACCATTTGACCCCTTACATAATCCAAGTCGGTTTTGATTCCAAGCATAGTCCCTAACTCTATATACTTGTCATATCTTTGTAGACCTTTAAGTAAGGAATCTAATGCTTCGGGATACTTTCTCATATTATAATAATTATTATATGAATTCAACTGCTTATTTACGAACATAACAGTCATAATCTTATCATATAACTCAATATCCTCATCCTTAAGCTCTATACCATAGACCTCATTGTATGCTTGGGTATACCTCTGTCTTCCAAAATAATCTGTGGCATTCTTTATACTTAATGAATAGGAAAAGATATTCGTTGATATCAGAAGAAGCATTACTAGTAATCCAAAGAATAAAAGCACTATAGAGGCTCCGAGTTTATTGATGCGTCCTTGGTCTACCTCATCATCTAAAACCTCAATCTTCTTCTCTTCCTTCTTGGGCTTCTTAACCTTCTTAGTAGCTTTATTCTCAGCAGTCTCTGATTCCTGCATGTCTTTTGTAGAAGCCTCTTCGCCCTCTTCCTTATCTTCCGACTGGCCTTTCTTACCCTTTGTCTTCTTCTTTTTCTTCCTTGCTTCCTTCGCAGCCGCCGCCTCTTCTTGCGACTTTCTATCCTCAGTGCTTATATCATCATCAATATTGGCAAATATTTTTGCGAACAAACCCTTTTTCTTATCTTTTTTTACCTCTTTAACTGCTTTATCATCCGGAGAATCATGTGATATATATTGGATACCTTGGTCGGGATCACTCAAATCAGTTACTGCTTCCAAGGCTTCTGAAAACACCTCTCCTACATCCTCAGGAATCTCTCTCTCTGCTTGATTGTCCGTACTAATGCC
>CAZODB010000163.1:0-1436 GCA_964578425.1 uncultured Herbinix sp. | reverse complement strand
TTTCAATATGCTCATCTTTAACAATGCCTTTTTCGTCACCATCATACATATTAAGAAATTCTGTATCAATATTATGATCTAACGTGTCCTCTAGACCCTCCTTACTCCCGATATCCAGAGCCTTTCCATCGAAATCCGTATTAAGAGCTGCATCAATATCACTATATAATTCTTCATTTTTTATAATTATAGGGTCCTCAAATTCCTGCATAAAATCATATTTCTCAAAATCATCCAGATCATCCGAATCAATAAGATGTGATATATCATTTTGAAGCCCAATAACATCAGGAGCCTCATTACTTTGAGTCTCCTTTTTCGGCTTATATATATCGCTTGCTGTGGTTGTTTTATTCTGTACAGAATTTAGAAGTTCATCTAGATAAGACTCATTAGCTATTAGGTCTTTCTTATCTGCACAATCAACACAATATTCAGTTTCATCTGAAATAACTTTCTTACATAACTTACACTTCGTCATAGGTCACCGCCTGTTATTTAAATATACAAATTCTATGTATGTGGGACAATATAATATTATACAAAATTAATATCCGTATTAATCATATTTATTATATTCCTAAGCTCTAATATCTCTATCTTTCTACCGTCGATAGCTAATATTCCAGTAATAACACCCTTAACTGAAGTACTTAACTTTCTCCCAGGCTTTGTTATATTGGCCGTGGTGGTTCTATGAATTCCGTCAACCCTATCTACATGAAATCCTATGTTCATATCTTTGATGCTTGTTACAATCAACATCTCAATCTTTTCATCATCCACATCCTCGAGCTTCAGGCTTGCTATTAGATCAATAACTGGTATAATAAAGTCTCTTGGCATGACTACCCCTTCAATATATGGATGGGAATTCGGTATCATCCTCGGCCTCTTATCATATGTTAATAGCTCCCTAATATCATTTATATCAACTCCATATGAATTACCTCCAGCTTGAATTTCTAAAACCTCAATTTCTCTTTTATCCTCAGCTAGCATTAATTCCTTCTTCATCATTTACCTCCACTTATGTAACATAATCCATTATAGTGTATATCGCCTATTTTCTGCTTTTATTATAGTATATATAAAGAAAAAAGACAAATAAAAACAGAAACACTTTATAAACAAGCAAATATTACTTTATAAGCTAAATAGAATGTGTGAAAATAATAAATAATTAATATGTATCAGGTTAATATGTATAATATGTATCATATACAAAAGATCATATACAATCAGGTCATATACAATCATATACAAAAGAATAAATATTTAGGTTACAAAATAAAAATAATATGTTATAATGTCCACGATAGGTGGCTTATCTAAGCCACCGTAAATGGCGGGTTTATCTAGGCCGTCGTAAATGGTTTATATTATAATTAAATGGAGGATTTTACTATGAATGCTACAATCGATCGTGATGGATG
>CAZODB010000162.1:0-5164 GCA_964578425.1 uncultured Herbinix sp. | reverse complement strand
ATCTATATATTCTATGTTAATAAATTTCTATTTATCCTATCATGCTTTTATGTTCATTTTGTGTTTTATAATGTAATTTTATCTTTGTTATACTTGGCTAGAGCAATATAGCCAAATAATATACAATCGGAGCGGTAAATATTATACTATCAAACCGATCCAAAATTCCTCCATGGCCCGGTATCAACCTTCCATAGTCCTTAATATCATAATTCCTTTTTATTGCAGATGCCGCCATGTCACCAATCTGTGATATTACACTGGCAGAAGCACCTATTATGGCAAATAATAGTCGAGGATTTGTAATACCAACCAGTTTGTTTCCTAAAATTAAAGCATATAAATAGCCTAGCAAGGCTGCCCCGATCACTCCCCCGATACAGCCCTCAAGAGATTTATTTGGGCTAAGCTTCGGTGCTATCTTATGTTTTCCAAGTAGCATACCCACAGCATATGCGCAGGTATCCGAGCCCCATGCACCTATAAATATTAGCCATACCAGGATAGCTCCGTCCTCCAGAGCTGCCACCCTGTATATATATGATAGCATAATACTCACGTAGAAGAGTCCGAAAAATACAGTCATCACCTGTTCAACTCGATATAAAGGATATGAAATTACGTAGACAATCATTAGTATCAACAAAAATCCTATGAAAAGAAGCATTAGTAAGTCGTCGAACTTAAAAAATATAAGGACATAATAGCTTATTGCTGCCAAATAGCCGATTATCCCTAATACCGACTTTTCTATCTTCACAATCTTATACAACTCTGTCATACCTACTAATGAAATAACAAGGACTGCACCAAACAGCACATTGTCTCCCAGCGATATAATTGCTATGGCGATCGCCAACAGGGTAATACCACTGATTAATCTTGTCTTAAACATAATCTACCTCCACATGGGTTTGCTATGAAATAGCTCCAAATTTCCGATCTCTTTTAGTGTAATATTCGATAGCTTTAATCAATTCCTCTTTCGTAAAATCTGGCCATAAAACATCTGTAAAGTAAAATTCTGTATATGCCAGTTGCCATAATAAAAAATTAGACAGTCTCTGCTCGCCACTGGTACGAATCAATAAGTCGGGGTCTGGTATACCTCCTGTATCAAGATGCTGAGCAATTACATCCTCATCTATATGATCAACTGCAATCTTATCATCCTTCAATTCCTTTGAAAGTGTTCTAATTGCACGAATTATCTCGTCTCTGCTTCCATAATTAATGGCAACTTGAAAATTCAATCCTGTATTTCTCTCAGAAGCCTCTTCAAGCGCTTTAATCTTAGCCTGAAGCTCATCTGAAAGACCGGATTTATCACCTATAATCCTGACACGCATCTTGTTCTTTTTGCTGGTCTTTATACTGCTGTCAAGATAGTTATTCAGTAGCTTCATCAAAGCATCCACCTCATCCTTAGGTCGCTTCCAATTCTCAGTGGAAAATGCATAGACAGTAAGATATTTGATTCCAATATTATAGGCATCCTCACAGATTTTCTCTACAACCTTACTGCCCTGTGAATGCCCATAGTTTCTTGGCATCAATCTTTTTTTAGCCCATCTTCCATTTCCATCAAGGATAATAGCGACATGATTTGGTATCTTAAGCTTGTTTTCACTCATTATGTCCCTCATTCCTCACACACATTATATACAGGTTGAAAGCTGTTCCTTTCAACCTTACATCAACATAGATAATTGTCAAACTCTACTTTACTTTATGATCTTGTTCAAGTTTAACAAACCATCTCAGCCACGCTTTCGCTACCTTCGAAATTATCTACAAAGGGATGTCCCAAAAGGGTAATATGCTATACTTTTGTGGACACCCCAATCTAGATTATGTTTTATGATTTATTAATTCTATACGGTAAGAATCTCTTTTGATTTTTCTTCCATTTCTGTTTCTATTTTTGAAATAAAACTATCCGTCATATCCTGACACTCTTTTTCAAGCTGCTTCAATTCATCCTCAGAAATCTCACTAGCTTTCTCCATCTTTTTAAAGGAATCATTGGCATCTCTACGAATATTTCTGATTGCAATCTTGGCATTTTCAGATCTCTTCTTTACATCCTTTACAAGCTCTTTTCTTCTTTCCTCAGTAAGCTCCGGGAATACCAACCGAATAATTTTGCCATCATTACTGGGAGTCAAACCAAGATCGGAAACCATAATTGCCCTTTCAATCTCTTTTATCATTTTACTTTCCCATGGCTGAATCTGGATTACCCTTGCTTCGGGAACAGAGATATTAGAAACTGCCTGTAAGGACGATAGCTGTCCATAATAATCCACCCTAATCTTATCTAAAAGGTGAGGGTTGGCTCTTCCGGCACGTATTGTCGCATACTCCTCTTTCAAATTGTCAACTGATTTTATCATTCTTTCGTTATATTGATCCAGTCTTGCATCCATTACTTTATCCCTCCTATATTCAGACTATATTTATCATATTGTATTATACTGTTATAGTGGTTCCATTAGATTTACCCTGTGCTGCTTTGATTATACTCTCTTCCTCAGATAGGCTAAATAGTAGCATGGGCATCTTGTTATCAATACTTAAGCAAGCAGCCGTCAAATCAACGACGCCAAGCTTTTTATCCAACACCTCTTGTATTGATATTTCCTTGTATTTTTTGGCCATTGGATTGGATTTAGGATCACAGTCATAGACACCGTCAACTGCTCTTGCCATAAGAATTACATCGCAATCAAGCTCTACTGCTCTAAGAACTGTGGCCGTATCAGTGGAGAAGAATGGGTGCCCCGTTCCTCCTGCTAAAAATGCCACGCCACCACTCTTCATAAACTCAACTGTATCATTCTTAGAAAATAGCTGTGTCATACTACCACATGAAAATGGAGTATAAATCTTTGTATCTATTCCCACATAGCGAAAAATCTCTGATACATAGATACAGTTCATAACAGTGGCTAGCATACCAATCTGGTCTGCCTTAGTTCTATCAATAGTCTCACTGCTTCTGCCTCTCCAAAAGTTTCCTCCTCCAATTACAATGCCTACCTGTGTACCATTTTCTATTAATGACTTTACCTGCATCGCAACCTTGACACAAGTAGCTTCATCAAAGCCTGTTTTTTTATCTCCGGCCAATGCTTCACCTGATAGCTTTAATAATACCCGCTTGTACTCTTTCATAAAATTTTATGCCTCCATATTCTCCTCATATTTTTTATGCTTTTTTATTTATAATATGAGCATCTATACCGCTACTAATCTATCATAAAAAGATGGTTTTTACAAGTGAAGCTAGGCATATGATCTTTAATCAAATACATTATCAAGGTCAATATCTGAATAAGCCAGCGAGCAGAAGCCTTCGATTACAGCTCCGTTATTAATCTGTACGGATTTGGCCTTAATATTTCCTTTTATTATAGCAGTAGAATCAATAACAATCGGTCCATTTATATCTATCTCACCCTTGACGGCACCTGCAATAACACCGGATGTAGCCACTATATCGCCAACAACTACTGTGCCAAGACCTACCTTTACACTGCCTTCACTATTAACAGAGCCTTCGAGACGTTCTGTATTGATATACACCTCTGCAGCCATTGAATTACCGATAATCTTACCGGTAATAGAGAGCTTTCCGAGACATTCTACATCACCGGTGATATTACCCATAATGTCCAAGGAGCCATCTGATGATATACTTCCATTGATGGTGGTTCCCTTACTGATTACTGTTACATCATCATCACTAACAACGGATGTCGATCGTACCTTCTTATCGGATTCTTTTTTTTCTTCTTCGGCTTCCTCTTCTTCGGAGCTCAAAGCATTCAATTCCTTCAATAATTCTAAATCCACATTTTCATCAAACTCGTCAACATTTAAGTCAACATTTTCATCTAAATTCTCTTCAGTATTTACATCAAACTTTTTACCCATGTCCACGATTCCACCCTCTTCTTCTATTATTTCTTTTATAATACTTTCTTCATCTATGTCTTCATCTGAAGTGTCATCTTGGATACCTTCAACCGTTTCACTATCATCGATAATATCCTCTTTCGCTTCATCTTCTGTGAAACTCTCCGGAGCATCCTCATTAGTCTCCTCAACTGAAATATCCGCCGTCATTTCCTCTTGTATAAATCCCTCTAGCCATTCCTTCATTTCGTTTTCTGCATCTTCATTATTAGCTATTGCCTCCGAATCCAAGGTATTGACCATCTGCTCAGAATCATCTGATGTGCTTACATCATCTTCTGGTAATAGCTCGTTAACTGCCTGTGAAAAGTCATCTTTCAAATCCTTGAAAAAACCCATTAGTCTGGAACCTCCCTATGTATTATTTTACGCTCGTAGCTTTTATCTGCTGAATAAGCGGAACCGTATCATCCATAGGTAGCACCTCGGCTCCTCCGGATATTAAAGCATCCAGTATGTTTGGTAAGGTAGTCACTGTCTTATGTTTACCTTGACCATCATGCATAAGTACTACAGAAGTCTTCTTTTGTGCAACACCGCTAAGTACCTTAGCAATCATTTGCTCTTCAGTATAATCTTTTCCTTCAGCGTCCCCATTAACAACATTCCAGTCATAATATGTCATTCCTTTGTCCTCTAAATATCGAACATACTCACTCGCTTTGCCTTCTCTAAGGCTAAGACTGCCACCGGGGAAACGATATAGATTAGGTGTATACCCAGTAGTATCATATAACAATTTCCATAGTTTTGTAAAGTCTTTATCAAATTCTTCTATAGATTTATATATATCCTTATACCTGTGGGAGTAGGAATGTATGGCGAGAATATGACCTTCATTCACAATTCTTTTATAACGCTCCTTATTCACCTCGTCCTCATGACCAATTACAAAGAAGGTTGCTTTGACATTGTATTCATCAAGGATGTCCAAAATCTCGTCGGTATACTTAGTCGGTCCATCATCGAATGTCAGGTATACCTTCTTACCATAATAAATGCCCTCTGGATTCCTATCATTCACAGAATCTGTTTCTTTCTCATGATTATATGTACTGCCTGGTTCTGTAATATTCGGCATAGTGTTGATATTATCCAGTGTATAGGAGTATTCATTTTCATCTTTGGTATTCATCTTATCGGGATCCGCGTCACCATCTCCGGTATCTACCTTATCGGGATC
>CAZODB010000161.1:0-5202 GCA_964578425.1 uncultured Herbinix sp. | reverse complement strand
ATAATAAATGAAAGGTGGATTAAGCATATGAGGAATTTTAAGATTGAGAAGATAATTGGACGCGAGATACTTGACTCCAGAGGTAACCCTACTGTAGAAGCGGAGGTAATATTGGCAGATGGCAGTATGGGTAGGGCGGCTGTCCCTTCAGGGGCATCAACAGGAGCTTTTGAGGCGGTTGAGCTGAGAGATGGCGATAAGGGTAGATATCTTGGCAACGGTGTTAAAAAGGCCGTGGAAAACATAAACTCAGCAATTGCATCGGCCCTACAGGGAATGGATGCCAGCAATCAGGCGGAATTAGATGCTGCGATGATTAAGCTTGACGGAACACATAATAAGGGAAAGCTTGGTGCCAATGCTATACTTGGAGTATCCATAGCAGCAGCCAAGGCGGTAGCTGTTTCTCTTAATATTCCACTATATAGATACATCGGAGGCGTGAATGCAAGGACACTTCCAGTACCTATGATGAACATTATTAACGGAGGAAAGCATGCTGACTCCAGTCTAAACATACAGGAATTTATGATAATGCCCGTGGGAGCAACATCATTTAGCCAAGCTTTAGAACAGAGTACCACTGTATTTCATACCTTGAAGAAGCTGCTTGAAAATGACGGATATGTGACAGCGGTAGGTGATGAGGGCGGATTCGCTCCTAAGTTTAGTAGCGATACAGAGGCTCTGGATTATATAGTTAAGGCTATTGAAGCCGCAGGCTATGTCCCCGGTGAGGATTTCTACATTGCAATCGATGCTGCAGCTACTGAGATGTATGTAGAGGCAGAGAAGGCAGGAAGAAAGGGTGAGTATCTCTTCTGGAAATCAGGAGAGTATAAGACTGTAGATCAGATGGTTGATTTCTGGGATGAGATATGCAACAAATACCCTGTTATATCCTTGGAGGATGGTCTAGATGAAGAGGATTGGGAAGGCTGGAAGAAGCTGACCGACCGTATCGGCCATAAGATTCAGGTGGTAGGTGACGATTTGTTCGTTACCAATACAGAAAGAATCAAAAAGGGTGTAGAAGGTAGCATCTCCAATTCTGTATTAATTAAGCTTAATCAGATAGGTACCTTAACTGAGACCATGGATTCAATAGAAATGGCTAAGAATAACAGATGGACAGCAGTAGTATCCCATCGTTCCGGAGAAACAGAGGACGTTACTCTTGCGGATATCGCAGTAGCGACCAATGCCGGACAGATTAAGACAGGTGCTCCATCTAGAACCGATCGTGTAGCAAAGTATAACCAGCTGCTCAGAATAGAGCAGGAGCTAGGCAGTAATGCTGTTTATCCGGGTAAGAAAGCATTTAAGGTAAGCAGATAGTATATAAATAGAAATAACATAAAGGGTATGTAGGTGTAGCCATTGTACTATTAGAAGGACGCCTACATACCCTTTATCATTTTGAAACATTTTCACTTTAGTGCTTTATTTCATAGGGATCTTTTATCTTACAGCGGTAACCCTTAATCACATTACCACTTACTAATGTAAGGCGTTTTTCATAATCCATATCCCATTCATAAGGCATGTTATCATATAGGGCGAAATAATCCCACATGTTTTCGCTATATGGTTTAAGTGGAGATAAGGAATAATTAGACTTAGTTGTCATATGCACACCTCGATATATTATGTTATAAGTGATCAAATGTTCATTACTAATAAGATGCTTAGAATAGATATGGATTAAAGCAAACCTAAAAATAGTAAATTCATTGATAATTTAAATATATACCGAGAAGAACAATAATTCAAGTAGGTCTTTTGTTATTTATATTTTTTTGTAGCTCTACAATGACTATAGGTGTAATTGCCAACAAAAATATAATTGCCCATTGACGCAGATTTAATGGTACAACCTGAAATATTTTAGCCAGTGGCGCTATAGATATTACGACAATCTGTAATGAGGCACATATAATAAATGATATTACAAGCTTGCTATTTGACAAAACACCAATTTCAGAGAGGGAACGATTGCTTCTCATATTAAATGAATGGAAGAGCTGGGATAGACTTAATACCGCAAAGCACATTGTTCTTCCAACCCAAGGGGTAGATGAGGCCATACCATTAGCTTCATGGTGAATTAAGGAATTGTATAATTCCGGTGTGTCATAATACCTAATTCCGATAACAAAGGCAGTAAGAGCTAGAGAGCCGATAAGTATACCTTCGATTATTATCTGAAGGGCAAGCCCGTCGGCGAACATTCCTTTCTTAGGTGAGATAGGATTTCTCCTCATTATGTCCTTGGATGCAGGCTCTACTCCCAAGGATATGGCAGGGAGGGAATCAGTAACAAGATTTACCCAAAGAAGCTGTACAGCCACAAGGGGAGTGGGCAGGCCAAGGAGTATGGCTACAAATATAGTAAGTATTTCACCTATATTAGATGACAGGAGGAAATGTACAGCCTTTCTTATATTTTCATATATACCACGACCTTCTTGTACGGCTGATACAATGGTTGCAAAATTGTCATCAGTAAGAATCATATCTGAGGCGCTCTTAGCGACATCTGTTCCTGAGATTCCCATAGCACAGCCAATATCAGCTACCTTAAGGGCAGGGGCGTCGTTTACACCGTCTCCAGTCATGGCAACCACCTCGCCCTTGCTTTGATAGGCCTTGACTATCCTTACCTTATGCGCGGGTGATACTCTAGCAAAGACGCTAAACCTTCCTATGGTATCATTAAGCCTTTCGGTTGACATTCTTGATAATTCCTCACCTGTGATGGCCTCGGTCTGTGGAGTAAGGATTCCCAATTCCTTTGCGATTGCTTTAGCAGTTAGGATATGATCACCAGTTATCATAATAGGTTTTATGCCTGCTTGGCGACATATTCTTACAGCCTCCTTAACCTCGTCACGGGGAGGGTCAATCATACCTATAAGGCCTACAAAGGTTAATTCCTTCTCAAGCTTAACTTCATCTTTCTTTATATAAAATTCAGGTAAATTCTTATATGCCAGGGCAATAACTCGAAGAGCCCGGCCTGTCATTGCAGAGTTTATAGAGTTAATTTTGTTTTTATCACGATTAGTCATGGCCTGTTGTTTACCGTCTTTATAGATGTGAGAGCAGCGCTCAATTAAAAAATCATATGCACCTTTTGTAACACTTCGAAAAGAAGACTTGTCGGGCGACTTATGTACTGTGGTCATAAGCTTTCTAGTAGAATCAAAGGGTATCTCATATATCCTTTGATACATCAGGTCAAGGTCTGGCTTATAAGCTCCGCTGTTGTAGGCAGCAAGCACCAATGCTTTTTCAGTAGGTTCACCGCTTAGAACGGGCTGATTATCCTCCAATTGCAATAGGGCATCACTGCATAGGGCGGCATGGGATAATAGAAAGAAGCCAAATTCACTTTTCATTTCTTCCTTATTATCTACAGAGCATATTTCTGTAACGGTCATAAGGTTTTGTGTCAGGGTTCCTGTCTTATCAGAACAAATTACAGTGGCGCTTCCCAGTGTTTCAACAGCAGGTAGCTTTCTGATAACAGCATTTTTTTTGGCCATTCTCTGAACGCCTAAAGAAAGCATTATAGTTACAATAGCAGGAAGTCCCTCTGGAATTGCAGCCACGGCAAGGCTAACAGATGTCATAAACATATCAAAGGGTGGAAGGTCTTTATATAATCCAATAATAAATACTAAGCCACAGATTACTAATGCGGCTATCCCTAGAAGCTTTCCGGTCCTAGCTAATCTTTTCTGCAAGGGTGTATCGGGTGTATCATCCTCCATAATCATTCTGGCGATATGCCCCACTTGTGTATCCATACCTGTAGCAACTACTATACCTACCCCTCTACCATAAAGTACAGTGCTTGTAGCCATAACCATATTGATTTTATCGGCAAGATTAGTATCAGGTAGCAGACGAATATTGGCATTTTTCTCCACAGGATGTGATTCACCCGTTAAAGAGGCTTCCTCTACTCTTAGATTAAATGCATGAACCAGCCTACAATCAGCTGGAACAAAGCTACCTGCTTCTAGTATAACTATATCTCCTGGAACCAACTCCAGGGATGGGATCTCAGTTGTCTTATTATCACGTAGCACATGGGCTGTGGGTGCAGACATTTTCTTTAGGGCTTCTAAAGCCTTCTCGGCCTTTGTCTCCTGAAGTACTCCTAGAAATGCATTTAGGATAATTATCATCATTATAATAATTGGATCTACAAAGTTGGGTTGCCCTTCCATATATGAAACAACCAAAGATACTATTGCTGCGCATATTAAAATGATAATCATGAAGTCAGCAAATTGAGTGATGAATTTTTGTAGAAGATTTTTACCTTTCTTTGCATCTATTATATTTCTACCATATAAATTTTGTCTTTCACGAATAGCCTCTAAGGTAAGACCTTGCTTTATATCGGACTTCATTTCCCTTAAGGTATCCTCTATGGATATGCTATGCCAGTGCATTTTTCCTCCTTCTATGCTTATGGGTTGTGTCAATCTTCTTTAAATTATATGAGAATAGAAGGGGATTATGTGAGAAAACAATAAGGAATAAGGACATCATTTATATTATTTAAAACATTTACATCCTTCTATTTTGAGTTATAATATAATAATGAAGACATACAAATATTCAAAGATGAAATTACGATACATTAAATTTACTTATAGTTTAGAAAATACAGAGGTGTAATATGTCAAAAGCAGTAACACGTGATATGACTGAGGGTAACCCTGCAAGATTGATACTGAAATTTTCAGGCCCTATGCTTATAGGTAATATATTTCAGCAGCTCTATAATATGGTGGATTCCATTGTTGTTGGGAAGTTTGTGAGTAAGGATGCATTGGCAGCTGTAGGTGCAACTAGTTCGTCAATGTTTCTGATCTTTGGTCTAACATTTGGACTATCTGCAGGTATTTCAGTTGTTATATCCCAGTATTTTGGAGCTGGTGATTATGACAGAGTAAAAAAGAGTATTTCTACTGCAACATATATAATATTTGTGGCTGCAGTTATTATGGGGCTAGTGGGGTTCTTTGTAAGTCGTCCCTTGCTGAAGCTTTTAGATACACCGGTTGAAGTAATAGACCAATCTGTGATCTATATGAAGATATGCTTCCTTGGTATTCTTGGAACGGCCAGCTATAATGGAATTGCAGCGATTCTTCGTGCTCTAGGTGATTCTATAACTCCACT
>CAZODB010000160.1:0-5265 GCA_964578425.1 uncultured Herbinix sp. | reverse complement strand
CCCCCAAAATCGGTGGTAGTTCTTACAATAGAGTAAAATATATCGCTAATTCTTGCAAATCAAGGGTTAGCGATAGTAATCCGATAATTGGCATATTATAAAGTATAAAAAAGTATAATCGAATGCCTAAATATCTTTCATACCTTATATATATATGATATAATCAGTTTTTAGGAGAAGAGTAGGAATATATGTATGATGCTGAAACGACAGAAGGAGATATAGTTTGAAAAAAATAATTATAATAGTTATTTATATTCTAGGAATCTATTCTTTGGTAGCTTGTAACAAAAGCAAAGAACCTGAAACATATACAGACAGCATAAAATCACCTACAGAAGTAATAAATAATAATACATCTACAACCGAGACATCAAATACCGCAACACCAGCTTCTGATGAACAAATTTATACTACTGAATCAGAAGACCATTCTATAGTCATTAATGTAGCTACATATGAAGATATCTCTGAATATAGGATTAAAGAAATTTCAGTTGTTAATAATGGCGTTACATTAAACACCACAGATACTATAATAGGATATTATGATGATGTTATGATAGATGCAACATCATCCATGGCGATCATAGATTATCACGGAAGAAAGTGGATTAACTTTGCTATATTGGACACAACTGACGGACAGTTGGTATACTACGAACCTTTTAGCTTTGATGATGTCAAATCTATATATAAAAATAATGATATGATGGATTATGAGATTAATGAAAATGATATTGTTGCATTTTACTGTGACAAGATACTTGATAATGATTCTATTATAATATCGTACCAGGTGCGTGATACGAACGATAATCTGCAAAGTGGTGATTTTGAATATATTATTTCAAAGCATGAATTTAGAAATTTACATGAAACTCTCCCGGAAAATCAGGAAGCTACGGATAATTTCCTCGGTATACAGGATCAGATTCAAATAATTGTAGACAATATTGACCTATGGACTGTTTCCATGGATTATGCAAATGAAAGATACCACTATGCAATAACAGATTTAGATAATAACGGAAGACTGGAAATTATCGCATCAAATATCGGTGGAACAGGAATTTACACATATAGTAGCTTTTATGAGATAAATGAAAGCCTTGATGGTTTGACGATATGTGAAACCAACTTTACTGAAGGGGATTCACAGGCTGATATTGCTGTGGATTCTGTACCGAGTTATTATGATCCTAAAAACGAAATCATGTATTTCATTTTTGATGATTTAACGAAAAATGGAGCTGCCGAGTATTACGAAAATAAAAGAGCATTATATTTAGATAATGGCCAGTTTAATGAAATTCCCCTCGCATATAAGTCTACTATATATACAGATTCAACCGTTAATATTACTTATCAAGATGCAGAGCAAAGAGAAATCAACGAGGATGATTATAATATGATTGCTGATAAAGTCTTTGCTGATTTTAAAAAGAAAAAAATATCATTTGGCTGGTGTGGATTTTCTAATCCTGACGACCTTAAAGACATGAGCAGTGAAGACATCCTCCTTATGCTGATTAAGTCATATGAAGAATTTGTAGTCGAATAAAATGAGCCTAATTATACCACCCAGCTTGGGCATGATACATTTCTGCATAGTGTCCATTTTGCTCCATAAGATTCTTATGGGAGCCATCTTCGATAATCTTTCCATCCTTAAAAACTAGAACTCTATCCACAAGGGATGTAATTCCAAGACGATGGGAAATTAGTATTGTCGTTTTATCTTCGGTCAGCTCTGAGAAATATCTATAAAGCTGAGCTTCTGCAAGAGGATCAAGAGCAGATGTGGGCTCGTCGAGAATCATTATCTTGGCCCTCTTTCGGTATGCTGCACGAGCAATGGAGATTTTCTGCCATTGCCCCCCTGAAAGATTGTTGGCTTTATCAGAAAATGTTCCTACCAGCTCATTAAGCCCCTCAGCTTGTTCTTCTACAACATCATGTACATTTATTTTCCTAAGTAGGGCCATTATCTCATCATCACTTGCATTTCGGCTTTTATCAGAAATCGTAATATTCTCTCTCAAACTTGATTCATAATGTGCAAAATCTTGAAAGACCACGGAAATCATATCACGAATCACAGCAGTGCTTTTCGAAACATTAATTCCTCCCACATGAATACTTCCAGCTATCGGTTCAAACATACCACAAAGTAAGCTGATAAAAGTTGATTTTCCACTGCCATTTTCACCAACAACCGCTATCTTCTCCCCCTCATTTATTCTAAGGGTAATATCTTTTAGCACTTGAGTATCCGAATTTGGGTATGAGAAACTGACCTTATCAAAAAATATATCGGCTGATTGCTGTGGCTTATCCTCTCCAATATTGTATGGCTCTCGCTCTAGTTCATCCAGATATAAAAACTCCTTCATATAAGGTATGTTCTGGGCAAGAATCATTATACCAACCAGCAGATCTCCTGTGATTGTCTGCAGTTGACCAGATAAGGCAAATACAAATGTAAAAACCCCTAATCCTATTGATGGGTTATTATAAATAGCCCATGCTGCAACCAATAATACACCTATATAAACCGCGCTTCTCAAAAAATCAGCTGCAGTATTGTACTTGACATGCTTAGTCATAAGCTTATTTTTCTTGCCTATATACTCATCTGCTATAGCCCGCCATCTTGCTTTTAAATAATTAAATAAAGAAAAATGTCGTATTTCCTGCAATCCATCCATGGAATATCCAGCGCCGCCTATCATGTTATAATAGTGGATTGCCAATGCTCCTTCTTCCATCCATTTTGTTCTACCTCGAAAGGTCTCATCCTGCTGTAAATAAGCAAGAACTGCTGCCGGTATACTGGTAATCAGCAGCACAACCACTATCAACGGACTTATATTCCACAAAGCAAAAGACGCACTCAAGAAGGCTATAAAAAGCTGTAATAATATAATGATACTACCAATACTTTTTGCCATTGTACGTCCTCCAAATTCTTCACTAAAATCAATACGTTTTTGAAAATCATCATAATTTTCTATATACTTATAGCGAACCTGACATTTATAACCCATGATTCTATGCTTAATATACCTATGTATCTTTATCTCATCAAGTCGGTTGGCATATTGCTGGGCATTTGTAATAATCACTTGTGCAATATATAATCCTACCAGGGTAGCGAGCACTGTTAAGGCAGGTATAATGTCCCCTTCTGAACCTGCTAATATCTGCAATTCATCAGTAAGTACTCTTAATCTGCTGGCAATTAAAACAGGTAGAAATGCTGCCATAAATCCAATAAGACTTATCACCATGGAGGTTATCCCTTTGATTTTTATGCTAATCCGAAAAGCTTTCATAAATACTCGCATTTTACTCATAAGCTTCACCTCCTTGGGTTTCGTACCACTGTGCTTGTTCTCGGAAAAACCTTGAATATATTCCCTTCTGCGACATAAGCTCATCATGGGTACCAGATTCCGCTAACCTTCCAGCGTCTAGCACGAGAATACGATCTGCAAGGCGTGCAAACCCAACTCGATGGCTTATAAGTATTGCTGTCCTACCCTCTATCTTTTCTTGTATAGCTTGAAACTGCTTCATTTCAGCTATAGGATCAAGAGCGGCGGCAGGTTCATCAAAAATCAATATCTCCTTATCACTCATGTGTGCTCTCGAAACAGCCACCCGTTGCTTTTCACCACCGGATAACATTGCTCCGTCCTTTATTACATGCCGCTGAAGCCATTGCTCTAAACCTTTGGAATAGCGGTACGGAAGCTTATCAGCACCTCCCTTTTTCATTGCAAGGTTAATTCTGTCAGCATTTTCAATGTTCTCCAAATCACCAAAGCCTATGTTTTCCCTAAGCGTAGCATGAAATATGTAAAAATCCTGGAAGAACATACCCACTCTCTTAATAACCGCTCCCCGTGTACGATTATCATACGGGTTACCGTAAAAACTAAGACTGCCTTTAGTGGGTGCAAACAAGCCGATCAACAATTTAATTAAGGTAGTCTTACCACTCCCATTTACGCCAACAAGAGCAATAGTTTCCCCTTGATTAATTGTAAAGGACAAGTCTCTTAATACCTCCTTCTCATCATCATAGGAGAAACTAACAGAATCTGCTTTAAATACAATATCCTCATTCACAGGCGCAAAACCTTCAGTCCAGTCTTCTACCATTCGTGGTATATTATTAAGGAATTTGCGCTGAATACCCAGATAATACAGACCTCTGTCAGTCTCCTGAAAACTCGAAGAAATGATCCGTGTCACTTCACTTATACTTTGTCCCATGGCATAAAGCATAAGAAATACGTCTACAGACATACTGCCCTCTGCTACTCTGTAGATACAATATACCATCATCCCAGACATAAATATATAAAACCCCACACTGCTTAATAAGTTAATCATTTGATATATACGGGCATATTTTCTATCTATTTTTTCAACACTATCATAGGCTTTATCCCATTTTCCAAGTGTTTCTCTGCCTAAATCATATACTCGCAGTTCCTTCGCTACACCGGGTGACATAACAGAACCCTGATAATGATTAGAAAGCCGTGAAGACTCATTATAAAGTTGGCCATTCCATCTAAGCTTGTCCGCCGTAATGTAATTAATAAGCAAAATCGCTGTTATATATCCTGCCGAGATTCCAAATATGACCGGTGAAATTTGAGCTGCCACCACCAAGAGCGCTAATGCTCCTGTTAGTTTAGATATAAATAAGCAGCCAGAGCTCATAAAATCTGCCAGAGAACCACATCTTCCCATTACCGTATAATGATCATCTCGATATTTCTTGTCCATAAGTGTTTTTATCTCAATCTCTTGAACAGCTTTCATCAAGTGTTCTTCTAGACCAAAATAGTAAGCATCGTACATAATAAAATATAAGAAGTCTCCATTTATCCGTTTTGAAATGCCAATAGCCGTAAGAATAACTCCGAGCGTGATAATTGAGGGGACGACATCCTCAAAGTTGCCAGTTCCACTAGCTAGAAAACTTGATATGATAGATACTGATTGACGGTTAAACCTAAGGGCTATAGCTGGCAATACTGCAAGAAAAACACTTAAGAATCCCCATCCTAGAAACACCCTAGCATTAATAGAAAACGCCAGTTTAATCGACCATCCAATGGTAAGAATATTCTCCTTAACTTTCATCACATACCCACCTCATATTTCGTTCTACGCTCTTCCATACTCACGAAGGTAATATCTAAAACAACTCTCCAACAACCATGTCCCGTGAACTTAAATTGT
>CAZODB010000159.1:0-5284 GCA_964578425.1 uncultured Herbinix sp. | reverse complement strand
CCCAAATCATGAGTGACAATAACAATTGTTGTTTCTAATGTTTTATTTAGCTCACGGAAGACATCCAGTATATAATCAGCTGTTTGTACGTCTACAGAACCAGTAGGCTCGTCGGCCAGCAAAACCTTTGGGTTGTTTGCTAAAGCAATAGCAATAGCTATTCTTTGCTGCTCTCCACCAGATAATTCACCGAGACGACTATGCTTTCTATGGGCTAATCCAACCATCTCCAGAAGTCTTTGCGCTTCTTCTTTTCGTTTTTTATTATTGGTGAACATCATAGGAACCTGTATGTTTTGAAAAGCATTCAAATAAGGAAATAAATTTCTTGCATTGTTCTGCCATACGAATCCTACTGTCTGCTTCTTATACTCTATCAGATCCTGATTGCTCATCTTGAACAAATCCTTACCATCAACAAAAAGCCTTCCTGCCGATGGCTTATCCAGCCCTCCTACCATATTGAGAAAAGTAGATTTTCCACTTCCGCTCTTTCCCACTATGGCCATCAGTTCTCCTTCTTCAACATTCATATCGAGTCCTTGTAGGGCCATGACTTCACTATCTTTTGTTTTATAGATTTTAACTAGATTATCACATTTTATAATTAATGTTTCATCTCTATTCTCGCTCAATAAAACCACCATCCTCTAGCTCGTATACCCTATCACCGATTTCCATTATACCCACATCATGAGTCGCCATTACTATGGTAATACCTTCCTTGTCTGTCAGATCCTTAAATATCTTCATAATCTGAATTGCTGTATTTGTATCTAATTCAGCAGTTGGCTCATCGGCAAACACGATTTTGGGCTTATGTACAATAGCCCTTGCAATTGCTACTCTTTGCTGCTCACCACCAGATAATTCTTGAGGCATATGATACATCCTTGCCCCTAAGCCAACCATACGCAGTGCTTCTGAAACCAGATCCTTTCTAAGCTTCTTTATACCTGCTAATCGTAGCATATACTCAACATTCTCATAAGCATTCATCGTAGGTATTAGTGCCACTGATTGAAAGATAAAACCTACCTTTTCTCTACGCAGTAAGCATCTTTTTCTTTCACTCATCTTGGTTATATTCATATTATCGAATAACACCTCACCAGATGTGACCAAATCCAATGCTGCTAAAATATTCATTAATGTGGTTTTGCCCGAACCTGAGCGTCCTCTTAATATAGTTAATTTGCCTTCATCAATCACCATATTAATGTTTTTCAATACATGCAAGGAGTCACCATTTGGCATGGAAAATATTTTATTTAGATCATTTGTTTTAATAAGCTGTGCCATAGATTTAATCCTCTCCTAGTTTTAATGCTTGAGTTATCTTTAAGTTAGATATAAGCTTGCCGATAATTAACATACAAAATACTATCATAAAACCTACAATCATCATTATCCTAATTCTATCGTTTTGTTGATTAATAACCTCCAAGGGGATTATCTGCTCCGATGTAGTATAGGCAATCTGAATTAAAGGAACATAAAGCTTAGATACAATATTGCCTATTAGAACACCAATGAGTATAGGAATAATGGATAGAAATAATTGCTCCTGAATTAACATCCCAAAGACCTCCACCGTATTCATACCCATCGCTCTAAACACACCAATTTGTAGGCTTCTAGATAAAATTGATAATATCCAGAAAATCAAAAACCCGACTGCACATATTAATAAGATAACTATAAACCCTAATGTAAGTACTCCGTTTGTGCCTTGGAAAAAGGGATCATTATTCTTATCAATTACCTTTGATGATAGATCATGGAAGACCTGATATTCTATATTGTTGTTCTCAGCAAAATCATATATAAATGCTGTAGAGTCATTAGCCTTAATCCATATCTCATAAGGCATAATACCCCAGGATGCTTGTACCTTAGAAAGATTAGCTACTATCAAGAATTGATCTAACTCCTTTATCACTCCATCCGCATCCTGTTCTTTAACTACAGGCTGATAGGTTGGCCAGTAATCTACAAAGCCCTTGATAATACTCCTTCCCGAGCCGTTATTATCTTGATAGGATATTGTATCTCCTATCTTATATCCATGCTTTTCTTTGAAGTTCGAAGATACTATGACTCCGCTTTCATCCATTGCTATATCATTCAGGTAATTATACCAATGCTTGTCCAAAAGGTCGGTTTTAAAATAAGCCGTCTCACCAAAGTCCTTAGTATCAATACCCATTAGCTTTGCATTTATCTTCCCCTTATCCACAGATACATTAATATTATTATTTACAAAAACCTTAGTGGCCCTTTCTACTCCTTCAAGCTCCAAATATCTATTAAAATCCGGTTCAATATAATAGACATCCATACTATTCTCATTTACATTCTGTCCTAGGACCTTCATGGTTGTTATATAAGACTCTATATTATCCTCATTACTAACCCATTTTTCTCTCAAAACCAAATCAGAGGAAGTGGAATAAACCAATCTATTTTCTTCGTTTCCATTTATGGTTCTAGCTATTGACGCACTGTAAATACCCAGTGAAACTGTTAATATTAAGAACAATATTATAAATCCTTGATTCGCAGAGCCCTTTATAACCTGCTGAAAAGACGCATAGGAGGATGGACTCCAAAGTTTTATACCCAGACGATATATTAGTCTAAGAAGTATTGGGAAAATTCCCTGTACTATAAATGCTGCACCTATAATGAAGAATACCGAGCTTAGGAAGAGTAATGGGTCTAAGCTAGTATTAGATTCTGCTGCTTGCATTAGAGCATTTGCATTCATCCTAAAGTTATATAATCCATAAATAGCTATTCCCAAGAATATAAAGCCCATCACAAAGCTTCTTATAACATTGCCTTGACTTCTCTTATTAAGCTTTCTCTTATGTGAAACTATAGTTTCCCTTGTATGTACAAATGCTAATCCTAGCGTTATTACTAATGAGGTCAATGCACACAATAATGCTGCATATAGTGCGCTTTTTGTAAGATCTAATTCCAGTGCTGTCCTTGATACAAACTCTAGAAATGCATTGGCATTACCCAATGCAGAGCATATCAATAAACCCAGAGGAATACCTAACAATAGTCCTATAAAGGCCATAATCAGTCCTTGGATTAGATATATCAATATGACATGGCCATTGGATGCTCCTCTACTCTTAAGTACAGCTATATCTCCTCTTTCCAATAGCATCATCTGATTATTAACCATGTAGATAAATATTACCAATAGTATAAGAATAGGAACCTCTAGAAGAAATAATATATTTTCTAATTTATGCTGCTTAACTTGAAATTCCTCTAGTGTCTCACCAAAATGCTCTATATAATAATACACATCTATTTTATTTATTGTCTCTCCTAAATCTTCTAATTCCGCAAGAACATGACTGACTTGATCTGATTTAATATTGTCGTAGTCGTATAGAACATGCCAAATACTACTCCATTTGTACTGAGGCTCTTCATAATCTACAAACATTGATTTGAATAATCCCTCATCCATATAAAACTGTCTACTCATAGAATCTGGACTATCTACCCAATACACATCCTGCTCAGTAGAGTTTTGAAAAACACCTACAATTTTAATCTTATAAGGATCACCATCCTCATTTAGAATATCAGCTAAATATAGCTCCTTACCTATCATTAAATCATGCTGTATCATAGCACTTCTACTAACAATTACTTCAATCGCACCATCTACCAGCTCATTGCTAAACATATTACCAGACATAAATGTACTATGTTCTTCTATGTCCGAGAGAAAAGCTAAATCAAGTATATATGCTCCATCTTCTTTATCCTCAGGACTAAGGAGATAATTAGTTCGCATATAATAGCTACTTATAATCATCTTCTCGTCTAATTGCATAGATTTTGGAAGATTAGCTACTATCTGCTCTAGCTGTTTTACTTTCTTAGCGACACTGACATCGGATCGGATTCTATCCATTCGAATCTCTATTTTATTCTGTAATGGATATGTTCCTGTTGTATTCATATGATTATTTAAATCTCTGACGAGAACCCTATTTAATACCGCATTGGAATATACTATATTACCGACAATCATTCCAATAAGAAGGACATTACCAATTATTAGACTAATCGCCATCCATTTTTTGTTCCAGATTTTTCGTATAACATATGTAAACATAATTGTTTCCCTCACTATGACCTATATTCAGGTTGTTTATCAGTACTTAATCTACTATGATTTGCTGACCTTCAGTTAATCCATCATATACCCACATCTCAACACCATTATTGCGTCCCGTTATATAATGCTTATGTATATCACCAGTTTCATCAAGATAATAAATATAACGTTCTTCATTATTGAAATTTACTGCCTCAAGAGGAAGTACGAATACATCATGAAGATATACTGCGTCTGCAGTTATATTAGCACTTGATATAGTAGAATAAAGACTATCATCCTCTAGCTTAATAAATATCATACCGGTATTTGCCTTATTATCCAAAACGGAATCCATAGATATAATCTTACCAGGGTATGAAAGTCCTTTATTCTCCTGACGATTCGATATCATAGTGACGGATACCTCTTGGTTGTACCATAATTTATTAGCTCCGGTGGCTGAGGCAACAAGAACCGCGCTTTTTGTATCATAAATACGTAATAGCTCCATATATGGATTTATAGAAATATCCTCTTTTATCCTATCATCTGTAGATACAATACAATCATATGGTGCATATATATATTTAATCTCTGAGTTTAATTCCATTTCTTCTATGGTTTCTTTTAATGCTTTGATATTCATTTCACCCTGATATTTAAACTGATCATAGCCTATTTCCATTTTCGTTATTTTAAGCCTAAAGCTTTGAGCTTCTATCGTCGCTTGATCCATCCTCTCCAAGGACATTCTGTTCTCAGCAATTTCTGACTCTCTTTTTCTCAAGTCTGTTTTAAAGGATTCCATGGTCTGTTCAAGCGCTAATTTCTTCTCCTCGACTGCAATATAATCAAATGGTATCCGGTAAGACAAGAGCTCATCTCCTTTTTCTACTATTTGACCATCACTTACTAGATACTCTATAAAGGTTCCTTCAGCTTCCTTAATAGCCAAACTGTCATTTACTATAAACATTAATTCAGCATTCATAACAGCACCTTTTTCTATATAGTCACCCTTAACAGCCTCTATAGTCTTGTATGAGGATTCAGAATTTGTATTCTGCAATATTACTTCCTCACTGGCATTAACCGGTCTAAAAGTAAATAAAGCTATGAATAAGATATTAATTGTCACTAATCCTA
>CAZODB010000158.1:2131-5289 GCA_964578425.1 uncultured Herbinix sp. | reverse complement strand
GCTAATAACGAATAAAAAGGCATCATTTGTGCGAAAAAAAGCTAAGGAATATGGAACTTGCAAAATCGCAGAAGGAGCTGAGGTATCTGGAAAGAATGTTTGCATAATAGAAGATGTCGTAACTACAGGTGGGCAAATAATAAAAAGTGTTAAGGAATTACGCAATCAAGGTGCAATTATTACTACTGTACTTTGTGTAATACAACGAAATGCAGAAGCATCTGAAATACTTGCAAAGGAAAACTTGGAATTGAAACCGTTATTTACTATGGAGTATATTGACATGTGTAATGTTTCACAGTGGTCTGAATTTGCTTAGACTGTATTGAATAATAGTGAAGTCTTACAGGGCGCCCTATTATGTAAAAGTGGTAGGGTGTTTTTGTTCACATAGATAAATTTATTGTAAGATATATGAATTAATGGTAAAATAAATAGGTTATTATGAAATATTGAAATATAAGCTTTTGTATAAAAGCAGTTAAATTAAAGAAAATTATTATAATGGAAATTGCGTGTACAAGGTTAATGAAAATGGAGCATGATACATATGAGAAAGACGATGTTTAACATAATAAAGGACAACTTAAATAGATTTAAATATTCCTCAATGATATATACAGATTATGAAGATATCTGTGACTATGACATTACCATCGAGGCAGATCGTCTCATTTTATTATGTGCGTATAATAATACCGCAAAAATGTATGAATATCATTGGGCTGCAAATTCTGCGAAAGATATAGTTAATAGAATTGAAAAAGAGCAGTGCTTCATAACCTTTATTCCATATGAATGGGTTATAACATTTGAAAATGCTGGGTTTTCTATTAGAAATGCTTGGCATGATTATTTTAAGCATTCACTTTCTGATATAAGTAATGAGGCTAATGATGCGATGATCTTAAAATATACTGAGTGCAAAGAGGCATCAGAGATCACGATTTCCTGTAGAAATCAAAGTAGAGGTTTTACTGGTGAGACAGAGGAATTCATGAAGAAATGGTTAAGTAACACTGATGAAAGCAATCGTCATAGTACTATTTTTATAGAGAGAAATCACATAGGAGAAATTATTGGACTTGTTTGCACTTCAGTCTATGGATATGGTAGTGAAAAAGGTCCTGTATCATGGATACGCGAGGTATGCGTACGACCAGATCATCAAAACAGAGGAATAGCTAGAAAACTAATTATGCAGGCCTTGTCACATGGTAAGCAGAAGGGTGCAAGAAGAGCTTTTTTAGCAGCCGATGAAGTGAATAAAAATGCTATTCATCTTTATGAGAGTATAGGATTTGAGCCAAGTCTAGATGATAGTCAAATAGATATGATCAGAAAAGGGGAAGTGGATTGAAAACACGAAAGACAAATAGAGAGAAAAAAGAACATAAGAAGAAGCGTGAAAATGCTACCGTTTTACCTGGTGAATGTAATGGAAGTAGGATTAGGAGTGTTATATTTATGATAAGTATTAGTGTCTTCCTCGGAGGATGTCATACGAATGAGAATGAAAGAACTTCATCCACATCCTCTGATATTTACCAATCTGAGGAGCAGACTAATGCAGTGATTGAATTTACACCAGATGTAACTGAAGGGGTGGTAATAGAAGAGCAGGAAGCGGCTGCAGGAGAAGAAAAAGAAACCAGTATCATAGATTCATCAGAAGATATGCAAAGCGAGAGAGTCGCTGATGAAATAAATAAAGACATAGATGGTAACGGAAGTATGGATACAGTACAAAGTATTAGGTGGAATGATGATTCAGACTCATTAATTCGAGTTTTTATCAATGGAGAAAGGATATTTGAATACAAGGACCCTAATCATAGGATCATGGGGCTAGATGCTTTTGAATATCTGGACCTAGATGGGGATGATATCAAGGAGATATTTATAACCGCAGAAACAGACGCAAATAGCAGGTCTCTGCATAATATATTATGTTTGAAACAAATCGATGGCCAATGGAAACGTACCCTATCAAATGAAAATGATAGGGTGTTTTGGTAGGCCCGGTAGTAAAAGTTAGATAAAAAATATACAAAGATGTAAAAACAATGCTTATAGAAGTAAAGATATTACATTTATGTCTTGGATAGATAACTATATAATGAGAAGAGAAAGAGGTAAATATATGAAAATAGCTAAAATTATGCCAACTATGCTAGCTGTCCTACTTATTTTACTGTTTATGACTGCATGCGAAAAGAAAAAGAATGATATCGTTATATCAACTGAAACTTCGGGGATATTCGGAAGTTGGGCATATATACATGATGAAGAGACGGCAATAGCTGTATTTGGTGAAAATGGTAAAGCGCAGTATGAAGGCAAGAACTATTCCTTTGAATCTGACAATCAGTTTATTAAGCTAAAGAATAAAGATGGTGAGACAACACAACTTCGTTATGTACTTGATGACGAAGGAATGTACTTATATAGTAATAATACATATACCTTAAGTGGTGAGGGGGAGCCTCATGATTTGGTAGGTGAATGGGCATGCCCAGAAAAAAACTGGTCTTATTCCTTTACTGAGACGGGAACATTCATGGAGGATGGGTATTTTCCCGGCTACTATACAGTAGATTATGAGAATTCGACCTTTAAGCTTGTTTACAATGATCAGTTTGAGGATACAGTGTGTTATTTTCGGATAGAAGAGAACAAGCTACACATTGAATATCCATGGCGCATGGTAAGAACAAGCAACAAATAACATGGTGTAAATGTGATTTGGACGTAATTGACATACGGCATAAGTCGGATGCTTCAAAGATACACGGATCATATCACATTAGCATAAATCTATAAACATTTTAAGGAGGAGTATAATGAAAAAAGTTATTGCGTTATTGCTGACTATGGTGTTGTTCGTATCTCTCGCCGCTGGATGCGGAAAGGACGAAAAACCTACCACAGGCGATCTGCCTACCCCAACTAAGGAAGATCCTCTAGATCTCACTATGTGGTGTATAGCTACTGAGAGCGATTCAAATCGCCATGCTTATGAAGCTTCCATCGCTGATTTTGAGGCAGCTCATCCAGAAATTAACTTAACTTGGGAGGCTACTGAAAACGAGCAATACAAGACAAAGATTAAGGCAGCTGTTGCTGCAAATGAAATGCCTGATATTTTCTTTACATGG
>CAZODB010000158.1:0-2031 GCA_964578425.1 uncultured Herbinix sp. | reverse complement strand
GCTTTCTATATGAATGGTACATGGAACTGTGCAGATTTTGATAAGGCTGGTCTGTCCGATAAGATTCAGGTTGCTGAGTTCCCTGTTATTGATTCATCGAAGTCTAAGCTGGGCGAGCTCATTGGTGGACCGTCTGATACACTTGCTGTTGCAGCTAGCTCTAAGAATCCTAAAGTTGCTGCTGAGAGCGCATTTGAACTTGCTAAGGGTATCTGCAACTATGGTTACCTTGATGGTAATGGACTTCCAGCATGGACACAAGATCCTAATGGTGACTATTCGTCCATCAACCCTCTGACACAGGCTGTTGCTGAAATTGTTGCTAACTCAAGCCAGATGGTTCTGTTCGGTGACACTGCAATGGCTGCTGATAAAGCAAACACCTATCTTGATTATGTTAGCCAGATTTATGCTTCAGCTATTGATGGTAAGGCATTTGTTGAAGGTCTTGTTAAGGACATTAAGTAATTCTGGAAAGTACATGATAATATAAGATACATGAAAGAGAGCCGTTAAGACATTAGGTTCTGATTCAATTAAGATAGAAGCGGTTTCCCAACGATTGTCTGGATTAAAATCGTCAGGGAACCGCTTTTTATCTAATAGGGAAGGAATCAAGATGAAAAAACTATACAGTAATAAACTAACTATTATTCTTTTTATTCTCCCTGCACTACTTCTTTTTTTCCTCATTCTTGTTGCTCCGATATTTATATCGGGCTATTACAGCCTTTTTGATTGGAACGGCTTTGGAACAAAGTTTTTTATTGGAATAGAAAATTATAAGGAACTGTTTACCAGCAACTCAATAGGCTTTGTTAAGGCTCTAGGTAATGCACTACTTTTAGCACTGCTCTCGGTAGGAATTCAGTTGCCTATATCGTTGGGTCTTGCACTTCTACTCGGCAAGGGAAGAAAGGGTGAACGAGGTTTTCTTTCGATTTATTTTATACCTGTTCTTATTTCGACTGTTGTTATCGGCCAGCTTTGGCGAAAGATTTATAATCCATCATATGGCATACTTAATGTAGTGCTGAGATCTCTGGGTCTGGATAGTTTGGCAAAGATTTGGCTTGGAGATACAGCAATCGCACTCGGTGCTGTATTCGTACCTATTTTATGGCAGTATGTCGGTTATCATATGCTACTAATGTATGCAGGTATTAAAAGTGTTCCTCTCGAACATCGTGAGGCTGCAATGATAGATGGAGCAAGAGAGGGGCAGATAAATCGTTATATAATCTTGCCGTATATAAAGCCTATACTGAAGATAAGCACTATCTTCGCTGTTACGGGCTCCCTTAAGTCTTTTGACTTAATATATGTTTTAACAAATGGCGGACCGTTACACGCAACAGAGGTGCCCAGTACGCTGATGATTAATATGTTATTCCTGCGTAATAGATATGGTATGGGCAGTACAATCGCTTTCCTTCTCATCATATTGTGCTTCGTATTTGCTTTGATAATTAGTCGTATATTCAGGGATAAGGAGGGTTAAGAAGTGAAGAATCGAAATAAAAAATCTGGACCCCAGGATAAGTCCTTACATAAGGTAGGAGGCAAGGCCAAAGAGGTTTGGGTATACATAATATTTGGTGTCTGGGCGCTTATTAACCTCTTCCCTGTCTATTGGATGTTTACCTTCTCACTCAAGAGTAATGCAGAGATATTTGGCGATAATGTTGCTGGTCTTCCGAAAGAGTGGCTGTGGTCAAATTATATAAAGGCGATGAACGTGGGAAATATTGGCAGGTATTTTATGAACAGCGTCATTATTGCTGTTGTTACCATTGCCATAGTTATGCTTATATCACTTATGGCGACCTTTGCCCTGACAAGATTAATTTGGAAGGGAAGAAAGCGGATGAACAATTTTTTCATGCTTGGCTTGACGATTCCTATTCATGCGGCAATCGTGCCTATCTTTGTCACCCTTTCAAAAATGAAATTGCTCGATACTTATTTTGCCCTTATTATTCCCTATGCTGCCTTTTCATTGGCGATGGGGATACTCATTTGCACAGGCTT
>CAZODB010000157.1:1341-5312 GCA_964578425.1 uncultured Herbinix sp. | reverse complement strand
TTACTTTTCCATATATTGATTGTGGAATTATATTATAAAAATGTTACAATTATTGTAGAATAATGTAATATAATAAGGACCGGAGGGAGTTAAATGAGAAAACTAGTGATTACTATAATGTCTGCTTTGATTCTTATTCTTATAGCGGCAGGAATATATAGTATCAATAAGACTGAGCATGAGCTAACATATCCATCCTTTTTAGAGGCTGTAGAAGATGGACGGGTAGTAGAGGTTATAATAAATAACGAGGGGAACACCTTTGATGCATATTTATCTGAAATAGCAGATACAAAATATATAGTCCCAAATCCTCAATCTGAGGATTTTATAGAATATCTCCTAATGAACGAAGTACCCATATCCTATAAAAATAACAGCTTATCTAGCATAGCAGGGGTAGTTATAGTAGCTCTTATTGCCTCTGCGATTATATATCATACCCGCGGTGGCGGTGCTACAAAGAAATTAATTAAGGATGCTAATAAAAAGGATGAGGACAACAGAATTACCTTGGATTCGGTGGCTGGTAATGTGGAGGCCAAATCCATGGTTGATGACATTATAGGCTTTATTAAGAATCCCACTCAATATACTGATGTGGGGGCCCGTATGCCTAAGGGGCTATTGTTCTATGGTCCTCCCGGGACAGGTAAGACCCTGATGGCAAAGGCTATCGCCGGAGAGGCGGATGTTCCATTCTACGCCATGAGTGGGTCGGATTTCGTACAGATGTATGTAGGCGTGGGAGCAAGCCGCATCAGAAGCCTTTTTAATAAAGCAAAGAAGCATGATAAGGCAGTAATATTTATAGATGAAATAGATGCTATAGGCAAGAAAAGGGCCCGCAACAGCTCTGCCAGTAATGACGAAAGAGACCAGACTCTTAACGCTCTACTTACAGAAATGTCAGGCTTTCATGATAATCAGGGAATAGTTGTTATTGGAGCTACTAACCGAATGGACACCTTAGATGAGGCTCTTCTTCGTCCAGGACGTTTTGACAGACAGATTGAGATAGGGCTTCCGGATGTAAATTCTAGAGAAAAAATATTAACTCTTCATACGAAAAGTAAGCCTCTATCAGATGATGTAGACTTATATTCCCTGGCAAAATCCACTGTAGGCTTCTCAGGAGCAATGCTGGAAAATCTACTTAATGAGGCTGCCATATCCGCTGCCAACGACCGTAAATCCATTATAAATCAGAGTAATATAGAAAGGGCTTTCTATACAGTTCTAGCCGGAGCACCGAAAACAGACTTAAGCTATATATCCCAGCTAGAAAGAGAAATAACAGCATATCACGAGGCAGGTCATGCCCTTGCTACTAAGCTCCTGCTTCCGGAGAATTATATATCTAAGGTCACTATTATACCCAGTGTTAGAGGTGTCGGCGGCTTTAATCTTTGCATTCCTAAGGATACCATGTATCAAAGCGGGAGGCAGATCCTAGGGAATATTAAGATACTCTTAGCCGGTAGGGCCGCTGAGGAATTAATCTTTGGTCCACATGAGATAACGACCGGGGCCAGTAATGATATTCAGAAGGCCTCATCTCTTATCCTTGATTATACGAACAAGTACGGAATGGATCCTGATATGGGTTTGTTCAGCACACAGGTATTCCAAGAAGGGATCGATAGTGAGCTTATAGAAAAATGCCGAACCTTAATAAATAATCTCTACGAAGAGACTAAGGAATTGATGGCTAATAATATCTCATCATTAGAAAGCATAACAAAAGAGCTTCTCCTAAAAGAAACCTTAAGCGGAGAGGAAATCGATGAACTCACAGCCTAAGTATATTCAAATAGATAAGCATATAGAGACTAGACCCATCATCATAAAAGTGACTATTTTTATATACGACTTAGGTGGTTACTATTATGAAACAGTCTCATAATATTCTCACGCTCCCTAAGATCACATCAGCGGTTTAGATACCTTACACACCTTTCGATCATAGGTGAAGAGTCCGTTCACCTCATCCTCTATATCTGAAAGCTGAGTGTAAACGACTGCAGATAGGCCTTCATCTTTTAGCTTCATGATATCCTCCTGATAGACTCTATGCAATGCAGCCTCCAAGTCCGTGGCATTTGCATACACTCTATAGCCATATAGCATAGGTGAATAGGAATGCTCAGATATGTAACAGGCATATCCACCGAATTCCGATAGTATGACTGAGCGTCCCCCTTTATCAGAAGTGTATTTTAATGGATGAAAATAACTATGTACACTTTTAAAATCTCCTCCCTTTTGATCATACCAACCGCTAGCCTGATCGATCAGCCTGGTATCATCAAGCGAGCGTATCAGTGATGTAACCTTCTTTGCGTCGAATTGACCCCAGCCCTCATTAAAGGGTACCCATACTACTATAGATGGATGATTATAGAGATGAACCACTGTCTCTTCACATTCATCTAACCATTCCCTTCTTCCCTCTGCATGCTTACGACCGAATAAGAAATACCACCTATCGCTGATGAGCCCTGCAATTCCCGGAAACAGTGTGGGTAGATAACCGACAAGAAGCTTATTATATCTTCCGCCTCCATTGACCATATCCTGCCATACTAGCATACCTAGCCTATCACAATGATAATACCACCTTAGGGGCTCAATCTTGATGTGTTTTCTAATCATATTAAATCCAAGAGCCTTGGCCTGCTGTATATCAAATATCATAGCTTCATCACTGGGCGCTGTATAAAGACCATCAGACCAATATCCCTGATCTAAAATACCGTTTTGAAAATAAGGCTCGTTATTTAGATATATTAGAGCTTTCCCTCTATCGTCCTGCTTAATTTCGATTTTTCGCATGGCAAAATAGCTTTCTACGACATCGTCCCCAGTTGATATAACCATGTCATATAGATAAGGATTCTCAGGGCTCCAATATGTAAAATTCTTTATTGGGATATTCATAGTGGTGCTTTTAGTGATAAAGGAATGAATCTTTGTACCATGATCATATATATCAACCCGAAACATATTTCGGATATTTCTTTTTTGATAACCTCCAGGTTTGGTTATATCCTTCTTATCAGCATGGGTAGGAAATTGATTCAAATATATCGTTAACCTTATCATACTCTCTTCCACTAATGGTTTAATACATAGGGATGTAATATATATGTTCGGAACCCATTCCATCCACACTGCTTGCCAAATACCACTCTGAGCTGTATAGAACATTCCGCCTCTTTTCAATTTTTGCTTCCCCCTACTATGATAGCAGGTATCAGAAGCATCCTTTACCTTAACAGTAAGAAGATTCCCACCCTCTATAACATAGTCTGTTATATCTACACAAAAAGGAAGATATCCCCCCGTATGCTGTTTTACTCTTTTATAATTAATTAAGATCTCACAGACTTGATCCACAGCACCAAAGTGGAGAATCAATCGATTCCCTGGAAGCTTTCTATCTATTACTAAAGGCCTTTCATACCAAAGTATTTCACCTGGCTGAAGCTGACGGCTAACACCTGAGAGTATGCTTTCTGGAGAAAATGGTACTAATATCTTTCCATCATAGTGGGCGGGCTTGGTAGCTACCGAATCCTCGGTAATATTATAATTCCAATAACCATTTAATATAGTATAATTACTTCTTTTAAGCTGAGGCCTCGGATATTCTGGTAAAACCCTATCTGGCTTTAACTGGGCACCCCAATCTGTATATAGCTGATTATATTTTATATTCTTGTTTTTAAATAATAATGTACGGATAGCATCCTTAAGCTTCAATTCTTTACACCCCATTCTATATTGCTCTTTAAATATTGCTCTCGTATATTCCCTTGTATATTACTCTCATATATAATAGATGTTCCATGAAACCACTATTATATTTAGTTTACTGTAACATAATTAATGAAGCAAGCTGTTTGTCCATCTAAATCAAATATATGATTTGTATTCTAGAATTATTCAGATATAATCCAGTGTAATCT
>CAZODB010000157.1:0-1241 GCA_964578425.1 uncultured Herbinix sp. | reverse complement strand
TACTAGAATCTTACTTTTCTCTAATGCAATTGCTATACTGGTTTTATTAGCTATATTAGTTGTTTTAGATATATCAGGCATAAAGATTGCAGACACCATATTTACTGTGGGCTTAATTATCGTAATCATCATGACAGCATTATTAATAGTATTGTTACTAAGGTTTTTCACCGCAATACACCATATTGACAGAAATGCAGAATTGTTATCCCAGGGGAGACTTAATATCAGTGATATTATGGTGGATAAGACCCGTGGCTTAGAATCATTAACCATCGCAGTTAATGATTTAAAGAGAAATCTCTTGAACTTTATTGAATCAACAAAGACAAATGTAATTGTACTATCGGATGCAGTTGATAACATTACTAAAAGCCTTGATATGAGCTATAAAGGCAATGAGCACATCGCCAGCAGTATGTCCACTGTCGCTGAGAAGGCCCAGCAGCAGCTAATAATTGTTAAAGAGACATTGGATGGTATCGAAGAAGTTACAGCTAGAGCTGATAGAATTACAACTACACTGGCAAATATCGAAGAATTTGTAGAAAATACAGTTAAGGTTACAGAAGAGGGCTCTGAGCATGTAGATAAATATAATGAGCAGATGGATGTTATCTCTACTAACCTAACCGATACCGCAGCCTTTATAGAAGCTCTTAACACTCATCTTAATGAAATTGATCAGGTCAATGGACTAATAATAAATATTACAGAGCAATTAAAGCTCCTCTCACTCAATTCAGCTGTTGAAGCAGCTAGAGCCGGAGAAGCCGGAAGAGGCTTTGTAGTCGTAGCACAGGAAATGAACAAGCTCTCCTCGGCTACAAGAGACAGTATCGGTCAGATTAATAGACTATTAAATAATATTCTTAACAGTAACGCTAAGGTAAGCGAGAGTATTTCCAGCTGTGTAGAAAGCTTTGATATAAGTAAGGGCATCTTTAATTCCGTTAAGGACACTTTCTATACCATTAATAAGAATACATATATATTAAGTGATGATATGAAGAAGGCCTATGAGGAATCACGTCTCATAAGTGAAAACACCAAGGGCATCAATATAAAGGGCAGGAATCTACATGATGCTTCCAATGAGATTTCATCAATTACCCAAGATGTAGCTGCTGTTACAGAGGAAGAGCTTGCAGAAAATGAAGAGGTTAATAACCAAGCCCTGTCATTACAGAATATGCTATCTGGCATAGAAAGACTTCTTATGAGATATAGAACCTCCGTAG
>CAZODB010000156.1:3528-5320 GCA_964578425.1 uncultured Herbinix sp. | reverse complement strand
TTAAATAGTATTATGAAACAAGCGGGGCTAAAGTAAGAGCCACCTTTAAAGGAGTGTATGAATTTATGCGTAAATTAACTTATTTGGCAGTGTTAGAGCCTTCAAAAGATGGGTATGGAGTATATTTCCCTGATTTACTTGGGTGCATTAGTTATGGTAAGGATATTGAAGAAGCGCAGCAGAACGCAAAAGAAGCTTTAGAGCTTCATATTTATGGAATAGAAAAGAGCTATGAAGATCTTCCGCTACCATCATCTAAGCTGGATTCAAATGAAGTGGCTGGATGTATTGTTATGGCAATTACAATTTTACCAGATTTAATAAAATACGAAATGGGAAATAAACGTGTAAGGACAAATGTAACAATACCGTCATGGCTTAAGGAACTAGGTGAAGCCAATCAAGTAAATTTTTCAAAGCTGTTAGAAACATCCCTAATTGAATATTTGGGTGCAGACATACTGCACAAACGAAAATGAACCATTGAATAGAAAACCAACTTTAAGGAGTCTGAGAGTCGGTTTGAAGTGGGGGTTAGAGAAACATTGTCATATAAATTGGTAGATAAACAATACCATCTTTAATCATTACATCCCTGGAGTAAAGAATGTATGCATTTTCAATCTTTGATGCGAACTTATTTATAAACTTATCTAAAGAAGAATGGGAGGTATTATTGCCCGATTTCACCTCGATCGGTGCTATTTTCTTTTTTTCTGTTATTAGAAAATCAATTTCCATATGGTTTTCGCGTTTAGATTTGTCGTTACGAGAATAGAAATAGAGCTTATAACCATTTCGGCGCAGCATTTGTGCGGCAATATTCTCCATAATCATTCCTTCGTTAATGCCCAGCTTATCAAAGAGAACTGCTTTGTAAAGCTCGTTCTGAGTGTAAGGGCTATCCATAAAGGTGTGAGTAATCAGAAGTCCTGTATCAGCCATATAACACTTCTGCCTTGCGTGATCTGAGCTTAGAGCCAGACCGACATTCGGGTCGGTTGCGTTAAAGCAGGTATTGACAATCATTGCTTCATTAAGCCAAACAAATGAATCCTCGTAGCTTCTGAAACGAGCTTGCTTTGAGATGGAGGACAAACGATATTTTTTTTCTTTTTTTGAGAGCTGCCCCGGTATTCCGTCAAACACGGCAAAAACCTTATCCTCATAGCCTTCCGCAAACTTAGAAACATCGTCACGGTATAATTTTAATATCCGTCGTTTGACAATATCAACCGATTCAAAATCCTTTGTTTGAACATATTCCAACACTGCTTGCGGCATTCCGCCGACAAGTATATACTGTCGGAAGTCATTCATAATTTTTCTGTGAAGCGTCTGACCAAGCGGGGTCTTGGTATCAAAGCATTGCTTAATAAGCGGAGCGGTAGCTAGGTCACCGAGCGCCCACAGAAATTCTTCAAAGTCAAGAGGAAATAACTCGATATGTTCTTCCTCCGAGGGGATAATAATATCCTGAACATTCTTTTTCAAACGTATCAAAGAGCCGGTTTCAATATAGTCATATCGTCCGTCTGCAACTAAATGTTTTATAAGCTGCCTTGCCCGCGGAAACTGCTGTATTTCGTCAAATATGATGACGGATTCTCTTTTGTGCAGGGAGGTTGAGTAGAAAGCCGACAGCTTTGCAAAGAATAAATCGAGATTAGCGCTGTCAAATTCAAATAAATCCAAGATATCTTTCGGTGCATTACCGAAATCAATAATGATATGGCTCTTATATTCGTTTTCAGCAAATAGCTTACAGAGAAAGCTCTTGCCTACGCGACGC
>CAZODB010000156.1:0-3428 GCA_964578425.1 uncultured Herbinix sp. | reverse complement strand
ATCCTGTACTATATCATATTAATCACGAAAAGACAAAATTAATTAGTTGAAATTTGTACGAAAGCACAAATATTATTATACAAATTATGCACTAAAGGGCAAAAACATAGGATTTACCGTAATAACTGCTTCTCCGAACATTACTGTGAACGGATTGAACATTATACTCCTAATCATGTTGAGCTGCTTCCAATGAAAGTAAGTTTGCGTTTGACAGACCAACAATATACGGGAGTTCCCAATCATAGGCGATAAATGGCAAATCTATTACTATTTTTTCGGGATTTATCTGAGGCATTATGTAATCCAGAAATTCATTAGTTATTGATACGTAAATCTTCTTAACTCTTCGTCTACATCAAGTAAATTCTCAACTGAAGTTAAAAACTCCTTTCTCCAATTAAAGTCTCCGTTTTTTATACACCACATATATTCATATCCAGTAAACATGTAAGCGGCAGCCTCATAAAGTCTTTCTGCATTATTAGGATTGCGAAATTGTCCTAGACCTTGTCCCTTAGTGATAATTTTTATGGCAATATCTTTTAGATTTTGACGCATATCAAAAGTCCTTAAGTTTTCCTTCAGGCTAATAGATAGTAATTGACTATTAAATCCGACTCCATAGGATTCAATATCAGTTATTAGACTATCAAAAAGAGCAATAATCTGATCCCAAGAATTAGAAGAATCTAACATATCAATCAATATAGGTGTAAGATTGTTGACAATCGAATCATAGTAGTTGACTATTATGTCATTTTTCGATTTCACATGATAGTAGAAGGTAGACTTTGTAATGCCGCATGCCATGCAAATATCATTGATTGTCACACTGTCAAAGTCCTTTTCTTTAAAGAGAGTCATTGCAGTATCATAAATTAAATCCTGTGTATTCACCATATTACCCATCCTTTCACAATAAGAATTATAGCATTAGTCAAATCAAACCACAAGCAATTGAAAGATTGTTAAATGTTTAACTCTAACCATTGACAAACAATTAACAATCTGTTATCCTTACCGTAGTACTAAAAAACAGCACCGATGTACTAATATATTTTAGGAGGAATAAATAATGAGAATTTTCGAGCAAATGCAAATAGGAAACATGAAGTTAAGAAACAGAATATTTATGGCACCCATGGGTACATCCACAGATCCAGATGGTTCGTTTTCTGACAGATCCATAAGCTATTATGAGGAAAGAGCTAAGGGTGGTTTCGGACTGATTATCACAGGAGCAAATCAGGTAACCACAAAATATGAGGCAAAAGCTTGTAATATCTTGGATACTCCAAAATCTTTTGAACAGCTGAACTTCTTAGCTAGACGTATTCATAATCAGGGAGCTAAGCTTTGTATCCAGCTTACACCAGGGCTTGGGAGAATGCAGTTCACCACTGCAGATGTAAGGCCATATGCTGCTAGTGAAGTTGATTCATTCTGGTTCCCAGGATTAAAATGTCAAGAACTATCTAAAGATGATATTAAATTTTTAGTTGAAAAAATGGCTGAGGGTGCAGCAAAGGCAAAAAATGCTGATGCTGATGCAGTAGAGCTTCATGGTTATGGTGGATATTTAATGGATCAATTCCAGTCTGAGCTTTGGAATAAAAGAACAGATGAATACGGTGGTAGCCTAGAAAATAGAATGCGCTTCTCTGTTGAATGTATTCAAGCTATCCGCAAGGCTGTAGGACCAGACTTCCCTATTCTTTTCAAGTTCACACCTTATCACGGTGTAGAAGGTGGCAGAGAATTAGATGAAGGAATTGCCATGGCGAAGATATTAGAAGAAGCAGGGGTAGACATTCTCCATGTTGATGTAGGTTGCTATGAGGCTTGGTATAAAGCTATCAACACGGTATATCAGCCAGCAATGGTTCAATTAGATGTTGCAACTGAGATTAAAAAGAATGTTAACGTACCTGTAATGTCTCAAGGTAAAATGAATAATCCTGCAGATGCAGAGTATGCATTAAAAGAGGGTAAAGCAGATCTTATTGGTTTAGGACATATGGCCATAGCAGATCCTCATTGGGTAAATAAAGTAAGAAAAAATGAGACTTATGATATAGTTCCATGTATAGGTTGTAATGAATGTCTATATGCAGGATTTTCAGGAAAGATACTACAATGCGCTGTTAATCCCCATGCATTTGCAGAAGATTACTACCCAGTACTACCAGGTGATCCTAATAAAAAGGTTCTAGTAGTAGGGGCTGGTCCTGGTGGAATTATGGCAGCCATAACTGCAGCAGAAAGAGGAATGCAGGTAGAGATTTGGGAAAAGAGAAATGAAATTGGCGGACTACTTCTTGCAGCAGGCGGACCTAAGTTCAAAAAAGATGTTAAGGATTACGTAGAATACTTGATAGGCAAATTATACCGCAGTAATGTTAAAATATCTTTAATGAAAGATGCTAGTCCTGAAGAAATATTAAATGGAGGATTTGATAAGGTTATCTTTGCAACAGGAGCAAATCCGGTCATGCCTCCTATTGATGGAATTGAAAGTGATTTTGTAGTAGGGGCAAATGACATCCTAACCAATAGAAAATCCTATGGTAAAAAGGTTGTGGTACTAGGTGCTGGACTAGTAGGATGTGAAACAGCTTGCCACTGCGCAGAAAAAGCAGATGAAGTAACTATGATAGAGATGTTACCAGAAATCTTAATGAATACAAACCACAGTAAGAACAATGATCAAGCATTGCGTCAGCTTATAGAAGATTGTAAGATTAATATTATAACAAGTGCGAAAATAGTTCAATTTAAGGACAATAAAGTGGTCTATGAAGTGGACGGAGAGACAAAAACTATTGAAGCAGATACAGTAGCTATAGCAGCTGGATACCGTTCCAATACCAGTCTATATGATGCCTTATCTGACAAGATTGACTGTGATATTGTAGGAGATGCAAGTAAAGTAGATAATATTCTAAAAGCAGTTCACCAAGGATTTAATGTTGTTAGATGTATCTAAAAAATTGATTAAGATGTATATGAGACTTAAAGTTAAAATCATACTTTGATCTTAGATACAGGCTAAACAAGAAATAGTGATGAAGAAAGACGGTACAGTGATATTATTCTGTACCGTCTTTCTTATAGTATATAGTTGGAAATATTTTATTAAAATTACAACCCTAATGAATAGCTATGGGCATCCACATGAGGAGTTACTGCAAAGGCTGTATGATATAGGAAGTGATGTTGTAATAACCTATGAAAGTGGAGATATTCCAAAAGGAACCTTAAATAGTATTATGAAACAAGCAGGGCTAAAGTAAGAGACACCTTTAAAGGAGTGTATGAATTTATGCGTAAATTAACTTATTTGGCAGTGTTGGAGCCTTCAAAAGATGGATATGGAGTATATTTCCCTGATTTACTTGGGTGCATTAGTTATGGTAAGGATATTG
>CAZODB010000155.1:0-5386 GCA_964578425.1 uncultured Herbinix sp. | reverse complement strand
AGTATACATAATCTTCCTCCATTTATCTATTAGTACTGGTATATACCAATATTATGATCTAAGCGTCAAAAGGTAGTAACCTTTTCACATATTGTACCTTGAAAACTTAACACATAAAGTAGCCTGTAGTTCCTTTTTCTGCTATAATAAGTACAATAACTAAGGGAGGTACTTATCATGGCTTTTGTGTTGAACAGCGCAGATACAAAACAATTATCATTTTGTGATTCATTCAATTTTTTAACCGCAAGGGAGCAAAGGTTTCTAGATAAATCCTGGGCGAAACCTTTTGCCGAAATTATTTTTCCCGCAATTGATGAAAAACCTTTTGCTGTCCTGTACAGCGATAAGGATTCTAGACCTAATACCCCTGTGAATGTGATAATTGCATCCCTTATTACCAAAGAACTAACTGGCGAAAACGATGATGAGATTGTTGAATCCCTTATGTTCGACATCCGGTATCAGTATGCATTCCATACAACACATTTTCAGGAACAGCCTCTTAGCGATAGAACACTTGGCAGGTTCCGTGAACGCTGTTATGCTTATGAATTGGAGACTGGAATAGATCTTCTTCATGATACGGTTATTTCACTGGCAGATGCGATGTCAAAACTGATGAAAATAAATCATCAGTTAAAGAGAATGGATAGCTTAATGGTTGCCTCGAACATCAAAAAAATGAGTAGGCTGGAGCTTCTGTATACCTGTGTGGCAAATCTGACCACGCAAATAAAAAAGACTCAGACAGCACTTCCGGAACAGCTTCTGCATTATACGGAAGATAATGATCGCAACAAGGTGATCTATCACAATCGCAGTGAAGAAACGGATTCCAGAATAGATACTGTTTTAAAGGATGCGCGGACACTGTTGGGACTTTGCGGTGATACAATGGATGAATCCAGTGAATATCTCCTTTTAGTCCGGGTTCTCAGAGAACAGACCACAACGGATGCAGATGGGAACTATCATCTAAAAGCATCCGGGACAGGCATGAACGGAAGTATCCTACAAAATCCTGCTGACCCAGATGCTACGTACCGTGATAAAGCCGGCAAGCAGTACCGTGGTTATGTGTCAAACATTGTTGAGGAAGTCGGTGAGCATGCAAGCCTGATAACGGACTATCAGTATGAACAGAATATTCACAGTGATAGCCAGTTTGCCCATGAAATCATTGAAAAGCATGATCCACAGGAAGGGAAGGTCACCTTAATTGCAGATGGAGCTTATTCAGGTAGCAAGATTGAAGAAGCTGCTGCAAGCAAAAATATCGAATTAATCACCACTAACCTCACAGGTAGAGAATCTCCTGATATTTATGCCGATTTTAGCTTCAATGAAGACGGAACCAAGGTGGTTACCTGTGCTGGTGGTTACGAACCGAAAAAGTGCTCTTATAATAAGGCTAATGGGCAATGTGTAGCATCATTTGACAGAACCCAGTGTGATAAATGCCCACTTAAAGACCAGTGTAGCCCGAAAATGAACAAGCGAACCAGTCGAAAAACAGTTTCACTTAATGGTAAGCGCAGGGCGGAGCAACAGCGGTTTCGCAGTAGTGAAGAATTCAAAAAAATGTCAGCATTCCGAAACGGAGTGGAATCAATCCCTTCAATACTAAGGAGAAAATATAACGTTGATCACATGCCAGTACGAGGAAAAATCCGTAGTAAGTTTTTCTTTGGGTGTAAAATTGCAGCATTAAATGTTAAAAAGTTATGCAAATATCTGCATACCGTGGATAAGTGTGCCCAAAAAGCAGCTTTGACATAAAATTAAAGTGATATATCCACATATCCACGTTGATATGCTCCAAACTACAATAAAACTTACTGAATATTGCTAAATGTGTTAAATTTTCAAAGTACAATATAGAAGAAGGGATATTCTAAATACCCTTTTGTCGCTCTAATCATAATATATATTTATAAAGCATATTTATATTTTAAACCTAATAATTTTATCAAAATTCCTTTTTTTCTTTCATATTAGTAATAACAAAAAATATTACTATGTTGGAGGATAAGAAATGGAAAACAAAAAAACAGTCTATACAGTACCAGAAGTGCAAGAAATGTTAGGCATAGGCAAGAATAAAGCATACGAATTATGTACTAGTGGAGAATTTCCTCACCGCCGTATAGGAAAAACAATATTAGTTCCCATTATAACATTTAATAATTGGCTCTATAAAGACAACACAAAAACAAGCTAAAGAAAGCACCGAGCAAACAAACCTGCTCGGTGTTTTTCGATATTGAATAAATAAAGCTAATGTGATAAGCTTAATAAATAATTCAGGTATTTATTTTTGGTAGCCGTTCTGGTAGCCATTTGGTAGCCAAACTGAAACAAACTATATAAAACGTATAGTGATGTAAAGGGAAATAAGTATCGATAAACCACTGAATTATAAGGACTTACAGAGATATGATAAACTAAGAGAATACACAATGGGAACATAGGTTTCAGACTCTGACTCCAGCATTTCAAGGTTCGAATCCTTGTAGCCCAGTCCAAAACAAAAATGAGGTCGCGAGACCTCATTTTTAGTTTGTCCTGGACTGGGCTTGCCCAGCTTGTAAAGCACCACTGCGTGTAGCGCTTACGAATAATAACGCATACTTTTCGGGCTAAATTAAGCATAACTAAACGGTATATCCATTTCTTTTAGAACCATGATTTGCTCATCGTCTAAAATAAAAATAAATGTCTGTTCGTGTGAGCATATGGAACATACTAGTTGATTTAGCTTGTAAAACCCTGGGTCTTGAAGCATGGCATCATTTTGAAAGTGATTCATTTTAGTCAATTCTCCATATTGAATTAAGTAATCGATCATATTCTGATCAATTTTAAAATCGTATATTTTATATAGTCCTCCTATTGTACAATGAGATTTTACTGTGAATTTCGATTCTATAAAACTTTCATTCGGCAATGTCATTGTATCTCTATACTTGGTGTTTCTCCTATTATTTAAAAATTGTTTTAATGTTTTATCTATCTTTTCAAGTTCAATGTTATCATAAGCTTTTAATCGGTCAAAATATTCATATACATTTTCGGAAGTATGAAATTTATTAAGTAATTCTTTTTGATAGTGTATATCATCAACAAATCTTGCTCGTCTTATTTCGTCTTCTATGATAAATTCATTAGAGAAATCCATCATTGCTTTTGAATATTCATCAAAATTTAAATCATAATCATCATCAAGGAGAGTTGCATAACTAATAATATCACAATAATCTTTTAAGAAACCAATTATTTTTCTTCTATATTGTTCATTAACCATGATATTATTACCTATATATATTTTTTGCATTTTTTGTTTTACTCCTTTTTGATATTTTAATATGTATTGTATACAATTATCTAAAAATAAGAATTATGTGGTTGCTGAATCAGATAACATAATCTGCCAGCCCTATGTACATATTTGAGTTATATCATACTCTCTAGAACTAATTGCTTTTATATTGTAACCTATCCAAAATTATTTTTCCACTTTAACATAGAAAGTACAGACAAAAACGAATTTCCATGATATGCTTTTATACCATTGTTAATAACAAATATGTTATTACTGCAGTAATTGATATCTATATCTTTATATTTAATTTTTCTGCTTGAACCGGATGCGTAAACTCCAGAATACATTGCTGGATAATCATAGCTATTTAACTTATTATTATAACTCGCAAATACTTTAATCTATTTATATTTACCTCAGTGGTTAATAAAACATTGACAACATGTTATGAAAGTGATATAATAAATTTACCTCAAAGGTAAATAATTTTACGAGGTGATGAATTGCTTATTGAGTACAAGAATCGTAGGATTGAAAAGGTGTGTACAAATGCCTACGAAGCCGAGAAAAAGCACGGAAAAGAGATGGCTGAGAAAATACAACTTCGAATAGATCAAATTTCTGCTGCATTATCTGTTGAAATGATGATTAAATTTAGAATGGGGAGATGCCACCCATTATCAGGGAATCGAAAAAATCAATATGCGGTTGACTTAGTACATCCGTATCGACTTGTATTTGAGAGAATTGGGAATGAGATACAGATTGTGAATATTATTGATATTGTGGATTATCATAATTGATGTGAATAGTTAAGGAGGTAGTACAATGGTGAGAAGTCGTAGTATTATTGCAATCCCCCCAGGTGCGACCATAAAGGAACAGATTGTTGACAGAGGAATGAGACAAAAAGAATTTGCTGTAAGAATGGGAATGTCTGAGAAACATATAAGTAAACTAATTAACGGTGAAGTTCAATTAACTTTGGATGTTGCTATACGCTTAGAAATGGTATTAGGGATACCTGCTCAGTTTTGGTGCAACCTTGAAGCAGTATATCGTGAAAAGATAGCTAGGGTAAATGTAGAAAACGCTATGGAAGAGGATATTGAGCTAGCTAGAAAGTTTCCATATAGGGAAATGGTTAAGAATGGATGGGTAACAGATGCTACTAGTTGGCCAGAGAAGGTTATCAACTTGCGTAAATATTTTGAGGTGGTACAACTGGGCTTTTTAAAAGACTCTTTGATTCCAAGAATTGCTTGTAGAAGGTTATCTGAGACAGATAAGGGTGACTATTCACTTATAGCGTGGACACAGAAAGCAAAACTTGAAGCGAGAAAAATTGATACAAAACCCATTGATGTAAAGACGTTGTTGACAGAGATTAAGAACATAAGGTCGATGACAACTTTGGGACCAGATAAGTTTTGCACTAAACTAATATATTTATTAGCCAACTGTGGAATTGCTTTGGTTTTTCTTCCTCACATAGGAGGCTCTTTTTTGCATGGAGCAACTTTTCTGGAGGGTAATAAAATAGTAATAGGATTAACAGTACGTGGAAAAGATGCTGATAAGTTTTGGTTTAGTCTTTTTCATGAAATTGCTCATGTTTTATATGGACATATAGGGCAACAAGATGGTACTTCAGATGAAGATGAGAAAAGTGCTGATGAATTTGCTAAAAATACACTTATACCTGAACAGGAATATAAGTTTTTTATAGCTAATAATGATTTTTCTAAAATAGCAATTATAAATTTTGCAAGTCAAATAGGAATTGATGTTGGTATTGTAGTAGGTCGTTTGCAAAAAGAAGGTAATATTCAATATAATTGGCATAATGATTTAAAAACTAAATATACAATTTCAGCTTAAAAAGAGTTCCTTTTGTTATTAACATGCTAGCAAAAAGGTACTCTTGTATAACTAAGCTAAAAAATGTTAATGAAAACAACCTAATTTAATGGAGGAAATAAATAAAGGTTGAATACTTATTGAGCAGTACATTTATAAGTGGGTAAATCCCTATACTACGGACACCACCCAGTACATTGC
>CAZODB010000154.1:3958-5431 GCA_964578425.1 uncultured Herbinix sp. | reverse complement strand
CAAAGCTTGCTGCGCAAGCTTAGAGAGTTTCGCAAGCGAAACTCTTTCTTGTATATCTCTATGGGATTATTTGAAAAAGTTGCCACGTATTTTCGTGACTTTAGTCATGAGAGGTTCACAATAAAAGTTATTACATCGAAATCCCTTGCATTTTAAGTAAAACACATTAGAATTAAATAAGAAGAAAGTCTTGAGGAGATAAACATTATTAACAACAAAAGATTAAATAGGAGGTTATGATATGGCAGTTGTAAAACCATTTATCTGTACAAGACCTGAAAGGTCAGTAGCACATCGAATAGCAGCGCTACCATATGATGTATATAATCGTAAGGAGGCAAAGGAGGAGATAATAAAGGAACCTTTGTCCTTTTTGAGAATAGATCGCGCAGAGACTAACTTTAATGATGAGATAGACACCTATGATGCTAAAGTATATACAAAAGCAAGAGAGCTTTTGCAGGAAATGATCCAGGAAGGTAGCTTTGTGATAGATGAGGAAGAATGCTATTATGTCTATGAGCTAGTTATGGATGGACGTGCCCAGACCGGCCTTGTCGCCTGTGCTTCTATAGATGATTATCTTAATAATGTCATAAAAAAGCATGAGAATACCAGAGAGGATAAGGAGCAGGACAGGATAAGTCATGTGGATGTTTGTGATGCACAGACTGGCCCCATTTTTCTCGCCTATCGCTCCAGAGAGGAAATTAATACCGTAGTAGAGGAGACTAAGAGGGAGGAACCACTTTATAATTTTACTTCCTCTGATGGAATAGGACACCATGTGTGGAGAATTTCAGACAATGATAAGGTTACTACTATTAAAGAAGCATTCACTAAGATTAATGATATATATATAGCGGATGGACATCATAGATCAGCATCTGCAGTAAAGGTAGGACTAAAAAGAAGGAAGGAAAATCCCGGATATTCTGGAGATGAGAAGTTTAATTATTTTCTTTCGGTGCTATTTCCCCATGATCAGCTTATGATTCTACCCTATAACCGTGCTGTGAAGGATTTAAACGGATTAAGCAGTGAGCAATTCATAAATAAAATAAAAGAGAGTTTTGATATATCAGAGAAGGGTGCCACACCATATATGCCCAATGAAAAGGCTTCCTTTGGAATGTTCTTGGATGGTAGCTGGTACCAGCTGAAGGCTAAGAAGGCTTTAAGAGATGTTAATGATCCTGTAGAGTCCTTAGATGTGTCGATTTTGCAAAATCATCTCCTGCATCCCCTATTAGGTATTGGGGATCCAAGAGTTGACAAAAGAATTGATTTTATAGGGGGAATCAGAGGCCTTAAAGAGCTGGAAAGACGTGCATCGGATGATATGTGTGTAGCATTTTCAATGTACCCAACCTCCATAACTGAGTTATTTGAGGTATCGGATGCAGGAAGGCTTATGCCTCCAAAATCCACTTGGTTTGAACCAAAGCTCCGAAGCGGACTCTTTATTCACTC
>CAZODB010000154.1:0-3858 GCA_964578425.1 uncultured Herbinix sp. | reverse complement strand
GAAAAGGGAGACGAATAATGGGCAATTTTTTTAACTTGGACAACCCGCTTTTTACAATATTAAGCAAAATATGTGATATGCTTTTTGTCAGCATTGCATATATATTTTTATGTTTACCTATAATTACAATCGGACCTGCCAGCACTGCATTATATTACACAGTTGTAAAGGCTATCCGAAGAGAAAGAGGCTATGTTTTTAGAGAGTTTTTTAAATCATTTAGATTAAACTTTAAGCGAGCCGCTATTGTGGGGGTTATTTTAACAATCTTATTTTTTATACTTGGCTTTGACTTGTATTATGCTTATGTATTGGCAGTACCAGAGAGTACTAAGGGTTCCTTATTAATGGGTGTGTTTATCGGAATCACATTCTTGGTCCTTGCATTTTCATTATTTGTATTCCCTATACTTTCAAGGTTTGATATGACAGTAAAGCAATTAATCAGGGCAACCGTCTACATGTCTATGAGACATATACACTTTACTATACTAATGATTATAGTAAATGCATTAGCGGTGGTTATTGTATATTTCTTTTTCCCCTTTATTCTAATTGCACCGGCAGCCGTCATATTTGTTAATTCTTATATGATGGAGATTGTATTAAAGAAATACATGCCTGAATCTGAAGGACCAGCTGAGGAGACAGGAAGGGATGAATGGTACTTGGAATAGATTATCTTAGCATATAATTATATGGTTAAGATGGGAGGAAGGAATATGTCAGAACGATTAACTGATATTTTTGCTATAGATGTATTTAGTGATGCAGTTATGATAGAGAAGCTACCGAAGAAAATCTATGTGGCTTTAAGAAAGACCATCGAAAATGGTGAGGATCTAGATCCTGGTGTAGCAGAGGTGGTTGCTAATGCCATGAAGGATTGGGCTATAGAGCATGGAGCTACTCACTATACTCACTGGTTTCAGCCTATGACCGGTATTACAGCTGAAAAGCATGATTCCTTTTTAAGTCCTACCTCTGATGGTAAGATAATTATGGAGTTTTCAGGTAAGGAGCTTATAAAGGGAGAGCCGGATGCATCTTCATTTCCGTCAGGAGGTCTTCGAGCTACATTCGAGGCCAGAGGCTATACTGCCTGGGATTGTACATCACCGGCCTTTTTGCGCGAGGATTCTTTAGGTGTAACTCTATGTATTCCTACTGCGTTTTGCTCTTATACAGGTGAAGCCTTGGATATGAAGACGCCACTTCTTAGATCCATGGAGGCTTTAAATACCCAGGTTATTCGTATCCTTCGGCTATTTGGCAATACTGAAGTGACCCATATAAGTCCATCAGTAGGGCCGGAGCAGGAGTATTTCTTAGTAGATAAGGCTAAATATCTCAAACGAGATGATTTAATATATTCAGGAAGAACTCTTTTTGGTGCCATGCCGCCCAAGGGTCAGGAGATGGAGGATCATTATTTCGGATGCATTAAGGAACGAGTGGCATCCTTCATGAAGGAATTGAATATAGAGCTGTGGAAGATGGGAGTAACTGCAAAGACTCAGCACAACGAGACGGCTCCTGCACAGCATGAGCTGGCACCGATTTATACCACTGCAAATATTGCCACAGATCATAATCAGCTGGTTATGGAGTGTATGAAGCGAGTCGCTAACCGTCATAATCTAGCTTGTCTGCTCCATGAGAAGCCATTTGCAGGCGTTAATGGATCCGGTAAGCATAATAACTGGTCTATACTGACTAATACTGGCGTTAATCTGTTAAAGCAGGGCAAGACACCCCATAAGAATATTCAGTTTCTCTTATTCCTAACAGCTGTTATAAAGGCAGTGGATCTTCACGGAGATATTCTTAGGGTTTCTGCTGTTAATCCGGGGAATGACCATAGACTTGGGGAGGATGAAGCTCCTCCTGCGATTATTTCAGTTTTCTTGGGCTCCCAGCTAGGCGATCTTTTAAATCAAATGATGGAAAATGGAGAAGCCACAGGAAATGACGATTATGTTAGAATTAATGTGGGTGTTCACTCAATTCCTGAGCTATATAAGGATGGTGCAGATAGAAATCGTACATCTCCCTTTGCCTTTACCGGTGACAAATTTGAATTTAGAATGGTCGGCTCATCTATGTCAGTAGGAACAGCTAATACTGTAATAAACACAATTGTTGCTGATGTGCTATGTGATATGGCTGATGAGCTAGAGAAGGCTAAGGATTTTAATGCAGCGGTACATGAACTGATTAGAAGAACCATACGTGAGCATAAGCGAATAATATATAGTGGCAACGGATATTCAAAAGATTGGGTAGAGGAAGCCGAAGGAAGAGGACTTCCCAATCTTAAGTCCATGGTAGAGGCAATTCCAGCCTTAGTAACAGATAAAGCTATAGATTTGTTTGAAAGACATAAGGTCTTATCAAGAACAGAGCTTATGGCTCGTAAGGATGTGCTCTACGATTCATATTCCAAAGCTATTAACATAGAAGCGAAGACTATGATTATGATGGCAAACATACAGTATATTCCTGCTGTTATCAAGTATACAAAGCTTCTTGCTGATTCTATAAATTCTATAAGGGATGCTATGCCTGAGGCCAACCTATATGTACAAAAGGATTTACTTCTGGTGGCTTCAAGACTTTTATCCGAGACTAAGACCGCATTACAGACACTTCAGGATTATGTCGAGGAGGCTAATACTATAACCACCTTGCAGGAAAGGGCTGAGTTCTTCTATAAAAGTGTTAAGCCTGCCATGACAGCACTTCGCGCTCCTATCGATGCTCTTGAGTGTATAGTAGACAAGGAGCTTTGGCCTGTTCCCTCATATGGAGAGCTATTATATGAATTGTAAGTAAATTGATATGATTAGGGTTATTTGGTAATCATTAAATGATGGATTACTAGATAGCCCTTTTTTACTTTATAGGAAAGTGAGTCCTATTACATAAAAAGACGCTCCGCATTGCGAACTTTGTTCACATTAGGATGCGCACTCACGCGCTATGTATATTGCCAGCAAAGCTGGCCGCGTTCGGCGCGAGAGTTTCGCAAGCGAAACTCTATCTTACTTTTCCAATAAACCCCTCTAGAAGTGTGGATAAAAGAACATGACAGAATTAGTATCAAAAAAAATCCTTGACATAGTATATATTATATTATATATTTTGATTATCAAACTATTTGTCGTGCAAAGCAATTTGAAATAATATATAAGGAAAATATGCAGGGGTGATCAGGTGAAGGAAAAATTTTTAGAGATTAATAGGATACTTGTAGAAATCTATGATGATATCATCCATATCGAGGAATATTCCATTAAGAATGGGGCCTTTAAAGACCTTTCTATAACAGAAATCCACACAATAGAGGCAGTTGGGCTATACGGTTCAAGGACTATGTCTGAGATAGCCTCAAAGCTGGATATTACCATGGGAACACTGACAACAGCGATCGATAAGCTTATTAAAAAGGGATATGTAGAACGTTCCAGAAGTCAAATCGATCGCAGAATAGTAAATGTCAGCCTCACAAATAAGGGAAAGCTAGCCTATCGTATTCATGAGAAGTTTCATATGGATATGGTTAAGGAAATCATGAATGATTTTAACTATGAAGAAGAGGAAATATTACTTTCAGCACTCCGAAAGTTGAATAAGCATTTGAAGGATATTTATTTGTCTTCAGATGATAAATAGTAATATTAGCTGACAGGAGGACGTCAAAATGGGCTATGTAGGTATTATAGGCAGCGGAAGCTATTTGCCGGAGCATATAATGACAAATGATGATTTAAGCGTATTAGTTGATACGAGTGATGAATGGATTAGGTCTCGAACAGGAATTCGTGAACGCAGGATTTCAACAGGTATGGGCACCTC
>CAZODB010000153.1:3281-5436 GCA_964578425.1 uncultured Herbinix sp. | reverse complement strand
TGTTATATTCGATATGTTTTATAGGGACAACCCCTGTGATAGTGGCTATGCAATATGCGCTGGCTTAGAACAGGTTATAGATTACATTAAGAATCTTAGATTTACAGAGGATGATATAGAATATCTTCGTACATTGAAAATATTTGATGAGGGTTTTCTGTCTTATTTGAAGGGCTTTCATTTTACAGGAGACATCTATGCCATTCCAGAGGGTACTGTGGTATTCCCTATGGAGCCCTTGGTTAAAGTTATTGCCCCTATAATGGAGGCACAACTAATTGAAGCGGCCATACTTAATTTTATCAATCATCAAAGTCTAATTGCCACTAAGGCGTCCCGTGTGGTATATGCCTCGGGCGGAGCGCCTGTTATGGAATTTGGCTTAAGAAGAGCCCAGGGCCCTGATGCCGGAACCTTAGGTGCAAGAGCGGCTTTAATAGGGGGCTGTATCGGAACTAGCAATGTCTTATCTGCCAAGCTTTATGATTTGCCTGCCCTTGGAACCCATGCCCATAGCTGGATCATGAGCTTCGAGGATGAGCAGACCGCTTTTCGTAAATACGCTGAGCTTTATCCCTTAAATACAACCTTATTGGTGGATACCTATGATACCCTTCGGACCGGTGTGCCAAACGCTATAAAGGTTTTTGAAGAGCTTCGCGAGATCGGACGCATGCCCAAAAAATATGGCATCCGTTTGGATAGTGGAGACTTGGCTTATTTGTCAAAAAAATCCAGAGAGATGCTTGATGATGCAGGCTTTACTAAAGCCACCATAACCGCCTCTAGCGATTTGGATGAATATATAATCGACGCTCTTATCTCACAGGGTGCAAAGATTGATTCCTGGGGTGTAGGCACTAAGCTTATTACCTCCAAGGACTGCCCATCCTTTGGCGGAGTATATAAGCTATCTGCCATCGAGAGAGACGGTGAGATTATTCCTCGTATGAAGCTGTCAGAAAACCCATGGAAAATGACTAATCCAGGAAACAAAAAGCTATATAGGGTATACGAAAAGGATAGTAGCAAAATCAAGGCAGACTTAATAGCCTTAGATGATGAGATTATAACATCTGACAAGCCTCTACTCCTGTTCGACCCCATAGCAACCTGGAAGAAAACATATCTTGAGCCTAATAGCTATGTGCTAAGAGAATTACTTGTTCCTATATTCCTTAAGGGTAAATGTGTATATACTTCACCTTCAGTTATGGACATTCGCGAATACTGCGTTAAGGAACAAAACACCTTATGGGATGAGTGCAGAAGACTTGCTAATCCCCATAATGTATATGTGGATCTGTCCGATAAGCTATATGAATTGAAGACTGGACTGTTAAATAATTATAATACTAGCTTGTAAAATACCAATTTTTTTTATTTTATATGACGCATTTTTTATGCTATACTATTAATGATCGGCGGGTTAGTCCCTTTTTTTCTAATCCGCCATACATTGATTACGAAAGGAAGACCTTATGGGAAAAGCCAAAACATCTATAATAATTATATCCTGTGTATCAATAATGATCCTATTAACCGGATATTTGGTTTTTCGTAAGGATTCATCGGATAATGATTATCCTATACATACTGACCGTGGCAAAGCAGCCGCCTCCACTGTATCTCCGGGAGCTATTATAAAACCCACAGATAGTTCAGGCAATTATACATATATCCCTCCATCTTATGAATATGATGATAATAATAATTATAATAAGGAAGAGGAGCAAATGCCAAATAACATACCTACTAAGGCCCCATGGATACCGGCCACTGAAATGGACCTTAATCCCAAAAGCATTACTGTATATATTAATAAGGAGCACTGTCTACCTAAGAACTATGTACCTGAAAATCTTGTTGTTCCCAATATAGCCTTTGACATAACCGGTAACGCCGAAAGAAAATATATGCGTATAGAAGCGGCCGAGGCCATAGAGAGGATGTTTTCAGCCGCTTTAGAAGAAGGCCTTACACTTTATGGTATATCAGGCTACAGATCCTATAGTCGCCAAAGAGAAATATTTCTGAATAACATCGTTCATAAGGGCAAAAAACATACACTTAAGTATTCCGCAGCTCCGGGAACCAGCGAGCATCAAACCGGACTTGCCATGGATGTATCATCAAAGTCTATTCGCTACAAGCT
>CAZODB010000153.1:1303-3181 GCA_964578425.1 uncultured Herbinix sp. | reverse complement strand
GATTTAGAGGATGGTAAGGATGCGAACTTGGATAACACCGAGCCTGTTCCTAATGGAAGCAACCGCTTGGATAATTATTCTATTGCTCCAGATGATTCCATCCCTCCAACTCAAAACAATCCACCTACCAGCAATCCCTCATCTGACCGGACCTAATGACTCTACATTATGCAGTACTTGAATAGATAAAACTTTCTCTTTATGGAGGAAATATATGAGACTAATATTAATTGTTCTGTTTCTTTTATTGTTTTTTATTATAAGCATACCATTGTTTTTAATTGAATTTATAGTAGGTAAATTTAGTCGGCATAGACAGGTCACCAGTTCGCAACGAATAGTAGTAATGGCCTTTAAGGTAATCCTCTTTCTTGCAGGAGTAAAGCGAACTGTAATCGGACTCGAGAACATCCCAAAGGATGAGCCTATATTATATATTGCTAATCATAGAAGCTATTTTGATGTTCCTATTGCTTATGCAAGCCTACCAACTCTGACAGGCTTTATGGCTAAGAAAGAATTTGAACGAATTCCCTTTTTAAGGACTTGGATGCGCTTTTTGCAGTGTTTATTTCTTGATAGGGACGACATCAGACAGGGTATGAAGACCATACTACGGGCCATTGAACAGATAAAGGCAGGATATTCTATCTTTATATCACCGGAAGGCACACGCAATCAGGGCAAGGAAATGCTTCCATTTAAGGAAGGAAGCTTTAAGGTGGCTGAGAAAACAGGATGTGCAATTATCCCAGTTGCCCTTAGCAATACTGACGAACTATATGAAAATCATGTTCCCTGGGTAAGGTCAGCCAAGGTGGTTGTAGAATTTGGCAAGCCTATATATTCTAATCAACTTGACAAGGAACAAAGAAAGCACCTTGGTTCATATGTTCAGGATATTATAAAGGAAATGCTGGATAAAAACGCAAGATTGTGATACAATAATCGTTGCCCAAATAAATTTTATACATTCAGGAGGTACATAGTACATGAAAACCGCATTAACCGTAATGCTAATAATTGCAGCTGTTCTAATAGCTATATTCCTAGTCCTATATTTCTTTGGCAAAAGGCTGCAAAAAAAGCAAGCTGATTCTGAAGAGCAGATGAAGGCTGCAGCTCAGACAATTTCTATTCTGGTTATCGATAAAAAGAAAATGAAGCTAACGGAAGCTAATCTTCCTAAGATTGTGCTTGAGCAGACTCCTAAATACCTCCGCCGTTCAAAGGTTCCTATAGTAAAGGCAAAAATCGGTCCAAAGGTAATGTCCTTGATGTGTGATGCTAAGGTATTTGACCTCATTCCTATAAAAAAAGAGGTTAAGGCAGTAATCAGTGGCATCTATATTACTGATGTTAAGGGTCTAAGAAGCAATCTGGAGGCTAAGGCTCCCAAGAAAGGCTTTTTTAGAAAGATAAAAGATAAGGTCTCAAAGAAAAAAGACAAATAAAAACAATCCTCTTATCCATTAGATACAGCTTATCATGGTAAGAGGATTTTTAGCGATAGACTATCCGAAGTATTTGAGTATTTAATCTACTTATTCACCTTGTAAATTGGAGGAATTATGAGGAAAAGAAAGAACAAGAACCTAAACAAAAGACTTTTTAAAGTACTATTAGTTATGTCTACACTACTTATTGTACTTTTAGCCATAGCCTTTATAGATACTAAAGTACTTAGAGGTAATAAAAAGACTGATAACTCCAAGGATATACTAAGTTCACAGGACGATACAGGCATAGAGGTTTCGCCAGGCACTAATGGGTCCAATAATTCTGAAGATATGATAGCTTCAACGGATTCGTCAGGCTCGTCACAGATAGAGGGTGACAATCCTAATGAGAAGGATAAGCTTGATGCTCTGAATGATG
>CAZODB010000153.1:0-1203 GCA_964578425.1 uncultured Herbinix sp. | reverse complement strand
ATAAGCTTGATGTAGATGATGATAAAGAAGACTCAAAAGAGCCCTTGCCAGCAGGGCCCATAGTACTTACCTTTGCCGGTGATGTTAATTTCGATGAGGATTCCAAGCCTGTAGCCCGTTATGATAGAGAGAATAAAGGAATATTAGGTGGAATCTCACAAGAGCTAGTAGATGAAATGAACCAAGCTGATATATTTATGCTTAATAATGAATTTGCATATAGTAATAGGGGCACTGAGATAAAAGAGAAATCCTATACCTTTAGAGCCCATCCAAAACGGGTGGATATCCTAAAGGAAATGGGTGTAGATATCGTATCCCTTGCCAACAACCACGCCCTAGACTTTGGAGAGGAGGCTCTTCTTGATACCTTTACCACACTTGACGATGCCGGTATAGATTATGTGGGGGCGGGTATTAATATGGACCGCGCCAAGGCACCCATCTACTATACCATAGGTGATACCACTATTGCTTATGTAGCAGCTTCCCATGTTATATATGCCATGGACTGGTATGCTACTGATACACGTCCGGGAATGATAGGAACCTATGATCCAGCTTTATTTGTGACCTCCATAAAAGAGGCCAAAGAGAATAGTGACTTTGTAGTGGTATATGTACACTGGGGTAAGGAGCGTACCCATAACCCTGTAAGCTATCAAAAGAATTTGGCCAAAATATATATAGATGCTGGTGCAGATGCGGTAATAGGCTGTCATCCACACGTAATGCAGGGGATTGAATTCTATAAGGGAAAAACCATTGCATACAGTCTAGGAAACTACTGGTTTAATGCTTCAAAAAGAGAATCCGGTCTGCTAAAGATATACCTTAATCCGGACGGAACCACCGATACGCTGCTTCTTCCTGCTATGAATGAAGATACCTATACCTATCTGATTAATGATGAGAAGGCTCGAACAGATTATTATAAATTCATGGAGGATATCTCCTTTGATGTGAGGTTTGATGAAAATGGATATGCAATCAGTCAACCTCATTAATAACCAGGTAAATCTGGTTGTCAGATATATGGCTATCGTCATGGGATAGGGAATAGTCCATATGAAGTATAAGCTTACCTGCCATATTATCCTCTATATCAATCCTTGATGTACATATCTGAAAATGCAAGCTTCCATAAGGAGTATCATATACCGATTGTGTGGATCTAGTCATATCAAATGTCATATGGGTACT
>CAZODB010000152.1:3251-5442 GCA_964578425.1 uncultured Herbinix sp. | reverse complement strand
CAGGCAGTAACGAACTTATAAGAGATATTAATACGCACCTGATTTTAGAGACCATTATTAATCAAGCCTCCATATCAAGGGCATCCACTGCCAAGCATCTTGGATTAACTAAGGCAACTGTCTCGGCAATTGTACAAGACTTGATCAATAGAAAGCTGGTAATAGAAATCGGTAGTGATGACACAAATCTAGGCAGAAAGCCTATACTTCTTAGTTTGAATAAGAAAGCAGGTTACGTTGTCTCTATAGATTTGGGCGTTGATACTATATCTGCTTTGGTTTCCGATTTGGCTGGAGAGGATTGTAGCCTTAAGCAGATCAGAACTCCGAGAAATACTTTTGGCATAGTTAATGAGATGATAAATCTCATAGAATCTATGAAGCTTCCAATGGATTCTCCTTATGGACTGGTGGGAATTACTGTAGGTATACATGGAGTAACCATCCATAATGAAGTATCCTTTGCACCTTATTATAATCTGGCAGGTGCAAATCTTGCAGAGGGACTTACACAACATTTCGGCGTTCCGATTTATATGGAAAATGAAGCAAACCTCTCTGTAATAGGTGAAAAAACATTTCAATATGATTATTCCAATATCGCCAATATAAGCGTGCACTCCGGTATCGGACTCGGTATTATTATAAATGATCAGCTCTTTACAGGATACAATGGACGCGCAGGCGAATTCGGACATACCATTGTAGAGATAGATGGTAGACCTTGCCCCTGTGGGAATTTGGGCTGCTTAGAGCAATATGTATCTGAAAGAGCACTTTTACAGGAGTTTGCAAGATTAAAGGATATAGAGAAAGTAGACTTTGCTACCTTTGGCAGGATACTTAAAGAGAATGACCCAACCGCACAGCAGGTTATGGATCATTTCGTAAAATATATGTCAGTAGGAATTAATAATATACTTAACGCTTATAATCCAGAGATAGTTATTATAAACAGCTCCTTTACAATACATTTTCCCCATATACTTAAGCAAATTGAGGACTCCTTAAAAAGCAAGATGAACAGCTATATCCAGATTGTTCCCTCAGTACTTAGGGACACCTCAATACTACTGGGTGGTGCCTGTGTGGCAATTAAAGGCTTCTTGGGGATAAATAATCTGAAGCTAAATAATACAAAATATCAGTCACCCTTCTAAAATAATGACTATTATAATAGGCCTGTGTCATCAAGCTAGACACAGGCCCATATTATTCGACTTCGCTCTTCTTTTTCTCTTCCCTCTTTCTCTTGGTGATTATACCTCCTATTCTACCTGATTCCTTGGCGGTTAGAGATTTCCATCCCGTGGTCATAACCTTATCAAGATAACCAAGCTCCTTTGCTATCTCGTATTTCATTTCCTCCTCAGGTTTTAGATTATTCAAATCAATTTTCTTTTCTTTTTTCGACATCCTGCTACACCCTTTCTATTTTCCTTTTCTAAAGTGTAACCATCTTATACTAGAATATACCAAGCTAGAGATATCAGATAGTAAACTAATTAACACCACTATGAACACTCGTGGCTTTATTCATGATAGACTCATTAGATGCATGACGCTAGTTCCCTATTAGCTATCGACCTTAATCTCCTTACCCAGATATAGCGAATATATAATCATTTCCTTTACCCTTTTATTTAATATCTGCTCCAAAGCCTTCTTGTAATAAACCAGTTGAACCTTGTATCTGGAGGTAAGCTGGCCCTCATCCTTAACAACATCGGATTTGTAATCAAGTAATACAAGCTCATCATCCTCTTCGAAGAATACATCAATTATACCCTGAACTAGAATAAGCTCATCACTATCCTGATCTGGATACACCTCAGAGGCCTTTAATCCTATTACAAACTGCTTCTCCTTATATAGCCTTCCTGCTGCCTCAGCATTAATAATACGTTTTGCCACATCACTCTGGGTATATTTATATATGTTTCTAGTATTAAGCCTTCCGACATCATCAGCTGTTATTTGTCCGGCACTAACCATTGTATCCAGCTCCTTTAGCAAATCATCGAAGCTACTAACTCTTGATATCCTAAGAAGCTCCAGCACCTTATGATATAGGGTTCCCCTATCAGTTCCTGTTATTTCTGCCCCAGGACCTTTAATAAAGTCAGGAATATACTGATTTTCGTTTATATAGATTTCCTTATCTGGAGATTGTGCATCTACGGATATATTA
>CAZODB010000152.1:0-3151 GCA_964578425.1 uncultured Herbinix sp. | reverse complement strand
TCGCTATCCTCATCGTCAACGAATTGTCCCAGCTTCTTTAGCTCCGACACAGACAGCTTTACCCTAAGCCTTGCTTCATCAGAATAGGGATATTTATAATAAAGTCTTTTCTCAATTTCCTTCAGAATATCCTCGTCCCTTTTACCCTCAGCAATCTCGTTCTCTATATTCATAAAATCCTGTTGTAGAAATATCTGCTTGGCCATTTCTTCATATATTATGTCACTCTTTCGAAGAAGACTAACCTTCATATAATCGGTAAAGGCATTGTTCATAGCAGGAAGCACAAGCTCCAGATAGCTTTTTACAGACATGAGCTCAAAGAAAGAGAAATCCTTCTTTACATCCAAGTCCTCCTCAGATTTTAGATAAGCAGTCATAATAAGCTTTTCCTTAGCCCTTGTCATGGCTACATAAAGCACCCTAAGCTCCTCACCTAGATTGTCAATCTGGACTTTTTTCTGTATAACCTTCTTAAGCAGAGTTTGAATCTTGGTTCTATTCTCCAAATCTATACAATCCGGTCCCACACCATAATCCACATCAAAGAGGATTTTACTTCTTTGGTCCTGCATATTAAATTGCTTGCTTAGTCCACTTACGAATACAATAGGAAATTCAAGTCCCTTGCTTTTATGGATGCTCATTATCCTTACTGTATTTTCCTGCTCTCCCGATATAGTTGCTTCTCCATAATCTACATCATACTTATGAAGCTTCTCTACATATCGTATAAAATGAAAGAGGCTACTATAGCTACCTTTCTCAAAGCTTACTGCAAGGGATATAAGCATGTCTATATTGGCCTTTCTCCTATCTCCTCCAGGCATGGCCATGACATAGTATGAATATCCTGTCATGTCAAGCAGCTCCTGGATAAGCTCATGTATAGGAGTATACTTTACCATATCACGAAGGCTATGAAGCAAGCTTAAGAAGGATAATGCCTTCCCCTTTAGCTCCTCATTGTTTCCTTCCTCTGCATACATAAGGCAGGCCTCATACATGGTCTTGCTTTTATCCATAAGTCTTATATGGGCTAGCTCATCCGAGCTTAAGCCCCCTATCTTAGAATACAATACTCCTGTAAAAGGTATATCTTGCCTAGGATTATCAATAACCTTCAGCATATTTAGGATTGTCATTATCTCAGTAGTCTGAAAATAACCTGTACCAGTATCAGCATAGGCAGGAATTCCCTCCTGCATTAGGGTATTTACAAATACATCAGACCATCCTGTCATGGTACGTAGCAGTATCACAATATCCTTAAGCTTGGCTGGACGATGGATAAAATCTCCACTCTCATCCTTATCAAATAAGAGCAGGCCCTTATCAGGATTAATAAGCTCCTTTATCCTCTTTGCAACCGCTCTTGCCTCCAGCTCCTTCTTGGAGTATTGTATCTCCTCCTCATCTAATAAAGCTGGCTTCTCATCAGGTGTATTATTCTTTGCCTCTATAAGCGTCTCATCCATACTAACTGATAAATTCTCTTCTGCATCCTCAGAGGGCTCTTGCTCTGTCACTAATATAAGCTCAACATCCTTAGATACTCTATCACTTATATTAAGTGGTGCCTCCTCATCCCTCTTGAGCATCTGCTCCTCATATAGTTCTCCATATTTTAATGAAGCAGCATCATCATATATAATTCCACCTATAGCCTCTGTCATAATCTGTTCAAATATATCATTTACAAAATCTAATACAATCCTTCTACTCCGGAAATTCTTATCTAGATCAATCCTTTGAGTTTCATTGATATTACCTTCATCATCCTGTTCACAGGTATTGTAGTCTCTGTATTTCTCAAGGAATAACTCGGGCATTGCCAGGCGGAATTTGTATATACTTTGCTTAACATCCCCTACCATAAATCTGTTATATAGTCCAAGATGCTCTCTAGATATGGCTTTAAGGATAGTCTCCTGAACAAGGTTGCTATCCTGGTATTCGTCTATAAGTATCTCATCAAACTGCTCACTAAGCTCTAGAGCAGCCTTTGCCTGCACAAAATCCCCATCTATTTCTTCAATTAATATCCTAAGGGCAAAATGCTCCAAATCGTTAAAATCTATAAGGTTCTTTTCTTCCTTCTTTGCAGCAAAGGCGTCCATAAAATCCTTAGTTAGCTCTGATAGTACCTCCATAACACTTCCTACTGCCTGCATATCATTTAGCATATCCTCAATAGGCTGGAAGAAAAACGATGATACAAGGTCCTTAATACCCTTCTTCATCTCATTCCTTAGTTCCTTTACTCTATCCTTCTTAATCTGAGGAACCTCATTTTGTCTTTTCGAGGATAAACGGGCGAAGGATATGTCTGAAAATGCCTTGGAATAGTCTTCGTAGGATTTAATGTTCATAAGCTCTATAAGCATTTCATGGTCACTTATAAGTGCCGGCAGATAGGCAGATGGCCCATCCGCTTCATTACATATCTCTATAGCAGCCAAGGTCTTATCCTTGAGGTCCAGAATAACAACAGCCACATGACGAAGAAGCTCGCTCATCCAGTCTGCTCTGCTCATATCATCCTTGTTTCCCAATCTAAAGGATAACCCAATGCTATCAAGCCAGGTCTTAGGCCATGGATTACTCATGGCGAAATTGTATAAAGAAAGCACTAGATCCTCTATGGGAACATCTGATTTAGAGTGGGAATAGCTTTCAACTAGTTGGTGAAAATCCTCCCTTCCCTCCTCATACCAAGTCTCAAGCACCTCAGCTATAATATCTGACTTCATCAGGGTAATCTCTGATTCCTCAGCCATCTTAAAGGAGGGATCCAGGTCGATATGATGGAAGTAATTCCTTATGACATTTAAGCAGAAGCTATGTATGGTAGTGATATGAGCACTTTGAAGCAGGGAGGCCTGCTTCTGTATATGGCCATTGCTCGGTTCATTAATAAGCTTTTTATCAAGTGCCTTACCAATCCTATCCCTCATCTGAGCAGCTGCAGCATTAGTAAAGGTCACTACTAAAAGATGGTCTATATCAAGTGGACTCTCGCCCTCTGAAATCATAGATATAATTCGCTCCACCAGCACCGCAGTCTTACCAGAGCCCGCAGCGGCTGAAACCAATAGATTCTTACTCCTAGTTTCAATCACCCTCTGTTGTGCATCAGTCCACACCATAC
>CAZODB010000151.1:2737-5456 GCA_964578425.1 uncultured Herbinix sp. | reverse complement strand
TTCCAATCATTATATTTAGCCTTGGACTGGAATGAAAGTGCAGTAACTGTATACTCGCCACCTTCTGTAGCTACGAATACACCCTTGTCATCGATGGTAGCAGTATCAGGTGATACAGTCCATCTGGTGATAGAAGATGTCTTCTTTGTGCTATTGGCTTCGGTTACATAACTTCTGTTGTAGTCATGCTCTTCGCCAACTGCAAGTTTCTCAACAGGATTAGAGATTGAAACCTCTTTAATGTTGTCTCTTACAGTAACGGTAGCAGAAAGTGTTTGAACTTCTTCTCCGTTTTTGTCAGTAATGTAAACAGTTACCTTAGTTTTACCTACAGCCTTAGCTACGGTAACACCATTTTTTACATTTACTTCTGCGATAGCTTCATTAGCTGATTCCCACTCATAGGACCAGCCTTTTTTCTTGTTCTTAACGTTGAAGTTGTATTCGTTTGGTCCAGGATTGCCACTAAGATGCAAGTACTTATTCTTACTGTTAAGACTTGGCTTAGCTGCGGCAAAAACTCCAGCAGCAGGTACGAATAGTGAAAGCACCATCGCAACTACCAGAACGAAAGACAACTTCTTAAAGAATTTAGTCTTCATATTCTTACTTCCTCCTTAAATATATGGTTTTGTATTATATTTTTGCGTTCCTACCCCATCACAAGTCTTCTAAGCCCTAGTAAATCAAGAAAAGGATACGCATCAATACAATCATTCCAACAACAAGATGATTATAACAATAAAGGAAAAAAAGGTCAAGTACTTTTATCTCTGATTTTGGATAGATTACCAGTTCTAACCTGTTTACCTTTATCGTCCTAATAATCCACGTCGGACGATTATATCTTAGTCAAAATCTCTGTAGGGATAACCCCTTACTCCTCGCATTCACCTTATAGCCTTCTCCATCTTAGCAGGTTTAGAATAGGATGTGACTTTCTCTGCTAGTATGGGGCTTGCACTATGTGGTTCCTGTCTCATTGCTTTGACTATATATATATGATGCACTTTGCTTGTGTCAAATTTATGTCATGCTTTTGTCATAATTGGATTATTTTCAAGATTTCCTCTACTTTTGTTCTCATTTCATCAGTTTCACATATTATGTCGTGTCTGATAGCTGCAAGATGTATCTCCTCCATAGCAGTAGGTATCTCTATACCCGAAATTTCGCTAAGGAGTACAGCCTGCTCATAATCATCATCCGGTGCATCTTTAATACCTATAGCCTCAAGCACACTCTCTGCGAATTTATAAGGACTGGCTGTTGATACGATTACTGTAGCCGATGTATCATTATTATCTTTAGTATACTTATCATATACACTGGCTGCTACAGCTGTATGAGTATCTATGACATATCCTGCCTCATTATAAACTTTATGAATAGCCTCCCTGGTCTCAGTCACTGTAGCATAGCCTGCGACAAAATCCTCAAGCTTATTTCTCATATCAGATGTTATGTCATATCTTCCCTCGCCTGATAAGGCTTCCATCAGTTCCCTTGTCTTATCTGAGTCCTCCCCACCTATATGATAGATCAGCCTCTCTAGATTACTAGACACCAGTATATCCATGGATGGAGATATCGTAAGTACAAATTCACGATTGCGATCGTAGACCCCTGTCCTAAAGAAATCAAATAGAACCTTGTTGTCATTGGAGGCACATATAAGCTTACCTATAGGAAGTCCCATTTGCTTTGCATAATAGGCAGCAAGAATATTACCGAAATTACCTGTGGGAACCACGAAGTTGATATGCTCTCCTGCCGAAATCTCTTTTCTTCTATACAATTCCACATAGGTGTAGATATAATATACAATCTGCGGAAGCAATCTTCCTATATTTATGGAATTGGCTGATGAGAATCTATAACCGGCCTTATTCATTCTCTCTTCTAAATCTTTGTCGCCAAATATTCTTTTGACCCCTGTCTGGGCGTCATCAAAATTACCACGAATTCCGATTACATAGGTGTTATCCCCTTTTTGGGTTACCATCTGCTTCTCCTGTACACTGCTTACTCCATCTTTTGGATAAAAGACTATAATCTTAGTCCCTTCCACATCTGCAAAGCCTGCTAAAGCAGCCTTTCCTGTATCTCCTGAGGTCGCTGTAAGTATGACTATCTCATCAGATATTTTATTCTTTTTAGCTGCTGTGGTAAGAAGATGAGGCAATATGGAAAGCGCCATGTCCTTAAATGCTATGGTTGCTCCATGAAACAGCTCAAGATAGTGAAGCGAACCCACACTTTTAAGAGGAGCTATCTCAGGAGTATCAAACTTATGGTCATACGCCTTACGGATACAATCCTTGATTTCCTCCTCAGTATAATCTGTAAGATAAAGGCTTAATACCTCATAAGCCATCTCACGGTAATCCATGCGGGACAGCTCATCCAATGATGTCTTAAGCTGTGGTATGGCCTCGGGAACGAATAGTCCACCGTCCGGTGACAAGCCCTGTAGAATTGCTTGGGATGCCGTAGCCCTTATATTGCTATTTCTTGTACTATGATACATTAAGTTCATGATTTTAAGTCCCCTTTATATTATTAAGTGCGTATCTCAATGCGAACAAAGTTCGCAATGCGGAGCGTCTTTCACGTAATAGGATGTACTTAACTATTATATGAAAAATCCGCCTGTTAGGGCGGATTATATCATATCTGTTTATTAGATTCTAGTATAGATTTGGAATTTATTTAAAAA
>CAZODB010000151.1:0-2637 GCA_964578425.1 uncultured Herbinix sp. | reverse complement strand
TTATTTAAAAAACTCATGCTCTCCATGCTTGAAAAGCCATTGCAGGCTATCATCGAACCATTTTGCACTACTCTTTCTCGCTAGCCTTCTTGCCATAAAGTAGAGTGCTCCCTCGGAATGATCCTCACCATCTAACGCCCTTCGTACCGCTTCCTTGGTTTCATTTGTTACTTTGACACTCCAGAATCTCTTGTCAGATATGGGCGAGAACTGATAGTCGCCTCCAACCTTCTGGAATATTACTTCCTCTACCTTGTCTGGGAATTCCTCGTCTTCTATTCGATTAAATATAACATTGGCAACTAGTATTTTACCAACCATATCCTCTCCCGTTGCTTCCGCTTCTACTATTTGCTCTAGCATCTTTATTTCTTCCTTAGTAGCATTAATTAAGCTTGAGCTTTTATCAGTAGACATGCTCTCCTTAAGTAAGCTATCCTTTGGCAAACCATCCTCAGGTAAGCTCTCCTTAGATAATTCATCATCTGATAAATCATAAGTGGCTAGTTCAGTGGTTGAAAAGCTTTCTATCTTTTCCTCAGCACTATCTGAAAACACTTCACTTTCATTCATATAGTACATTAATCGGAGATGTTCATCTTCATTCATGCTATAGCCAAGTAGCCAGTGGGTATCATCAGGTGCTGATACAGAATGCTGGTGTTTTTGAAGGTATTGCTGCATGGTGTCCGTTCTATATTTTAACTGATAACTATAATTCATAGCATCTGTCCTATCATAAGTGTTTATAATACCCTCATATTCATTTGGTAACCTAATCTGGTTTACTTCATCAGACTGTGCGCTTAAGCCATCTGCCTTGGATTTGATATCGTAGAAGGTATCTGATCCAATAACAAGCAAAAGGATTGATAACACATATGCTGCAAATACCATGTAAAATCCACGGCTGAACTCGCGCAGCTTTTTCTTTTGAAGAAACGTATTTATAAATGTCATATAAATAACCATACCTTTCTTTCAGTTTGTAAGCTTAAATATACTTACAAGACCACAATTTCCATATTTTGGTTTTCTTAGTAATGCTAATGTGCATTATATGTCCCTTATTTTTTAGTGTCAATAAGAAAAATGAAAATTCGTTAGATACAACCATTTATAAATTCCATATAATACCATTAATAGTCTTAATTACTAAGTTGTTTATATATTTATTCGAGTTATTTGTATACTTTTTACAAGTAAATTTTAACAAATTGTTAAGATATTATTAAATATTTTATGCTGACAGGTGGAATTTTATTCATATTCTACAGGAATAGTACGGTTTTTCGGCTTTTTCGGGGTGTTACTACATCATTGGAATGTAATAATTTGTTAACAATTAGGATACTTATACGGGCATTGCTATATTTCAACTAATTTGCTATAGTTTTATTAGATCTTTTTATCACTCAGATGGAGGATATCTATGTTAGCAGGTGTATATTGCGCTCGTAAAAAGAGCGGAGAATTATATTATAGAGCATCTATTACCTATCTTAACAAACACATAAGCCTAGGTAGTTATTCTACTGAGCAGCATGCCCATAGAGCATATAGGTTGGCTGGAAGAGTACTTAATAATCCTCTAGAGTGGACTATCCACAATTATCCCTCATCCTGTCTATTATCATTTCATAAATGGGTTGTCCTAATAAATGCTAGGGACAATAGAATATATATTAAGAATCCTATATATATAAAGAAGAGTTTCTTCTTATATTATATAGATAGAAATACTGTTCTAAAATTCGATGCAGAGGATTTGTTCTATTATGCCAGACATAAGATCATAAAACGCGGAGGACATCTATTTACATCTGAATATGGTATGCAGATAAATCTCATGTCACGGTACGGTATCAAGAACTATGCTATAGCAGGAAGAGACTTTCGTTTTGTCAATGGTGACTATACAGACTTTCGCTATTCCAATATCGAGATAATTAATAGATATAACGGTGTGACAAAGTACTTTAAAAAGGGCTTGCCTGTATATCAAGCTAAGATTCATATTAGGGGTGATTATATAATAGGAAGATATGCGACTGAGGAAGAGGCAGCAATTGCTTACAACAAGGCCGCCAACCTACTAAATGACAAGGGATTGAATAAGAATTATAGCCAGAATTATATTGAGGGGATAGATGAGATAACCTATGCCTCTATGTATCAGCGTATTAGAATATCTAAAAAATTAAGAGATTTAGTCTTCTGACTAATTACATATATATATTATATATGTTAAATTTGTTTTAAATTTTCAAAAAGTACTATCAAATTCCTTTTTATGTGATATAATGAGATTATATTTTTCTTCTTCCGTTTTCATAGTTTGTCAATACAAAATGAAGCCACAGATATTAGCTCATAGGTTGTTTCGAACACATGGAATGTTCCTAACCTACAGCAGTATCGGTGGCTCAATTTGTTTTTACCTTAATAGCTAGATTAAGAATAAGAAGTTCTTTAAGTTGTTTTTTACAATAGTAGTAACAAGTAGTAAATTGGCAATGGTTATTCATTTACTTTTATCACATCCCATGTTAGAATATCTCATGTGAGTAGCACAGATGGTCGCACCTTTATAAGGTGAGGAAAGTCCGGGCTTCATAGGGCAGGGTGCCGGATAAC